>CAJBQQ010000231.1 GCA_903957805.1 uncultured Pseudomonadota bacterium
AAAACGGTTCGGGACAAGATAGTCCACCCTCGCACCGAACTCTCTCAATGCTCGAATACCGACCGCACAGGCGGTCGCACCATCGGAGTCATAGTCCGCTACGATCAGAAGACGCTTCCCGGCAGAGATTGCATCTGCGAGAAGTGCTGCCATGATGGAAACATTTTTAAGGCGATCGAACGGGATCAGGTGAGATAGATCGGACTCGAGCTGGGCCGGCCTTCCAATCCCCCTTGCTGCATAGACACGGGCCAGAACGGGATGGACTCCGTGATTGATCAGTGCCTCAATATCGTGTGCGGCATAACTACGGACAGTGATCGTGGGCATGGGGTGGGGGCTAGAATTTTCGACCCGGTTAAAGGCTCGAGGAGGTTACTCAGTCAGATAAAATTCCTAGCCTGACTTAAAGTTCGAGTGTTTCGTTTTTATGCTTCAGGGTCCGGCATCTTGTAGAACTCGACCAAAAACTGAACCCGTCCCAGGGGTTCGACACTGTGCAAGACTTCCGGCACAACCACCCCAATCCTGTCTTGAGATAACTCGACATCGGTCCCGAGCGCATCCACTCGGTATCTGAGACGACCCTCGCTCACAATAATCTTTGCCCAGACACCGGTCTTGGTCGAGTGGTCTTTTTTCAAACCGGCAGGAACCGTCTCCTCAGTAAAGAGAGGCGTCTTCTTGTAAGCAATAAAACTCGCCGGGAGTTCAGACCGATCACACCTGACGCAATCGAGAGTCGTCCCCAACATACTGCTACGTCCTTGCTCCGTCATGACCCAGGGACGGTTAATGAAGGGGGGGTTATGGCGCACGTGTTGAGGATGGCCGCAGCTCAGGATTGCAATCGGGTCCCCCTCCTCATCATGACCGAACCCGGTGATTGCTCTCTCCATGTCGGACCCCTTTCTAAGACGATTCTAAAATTGACAGGTCACGTGTGACAGCGATTAACCCATCACCGGTGGCAGCTGCGAAGTGAGGGCGTTCTTTTCTTTAGTTGCAGCACCCATCAGCGCATACCCTAGAAGACTCCCCCCCTCATCTTGAAATAATGCCTTGAAACCATCCTGATCCTCGGTGACCTTCCACTCCCCTCTCGCACCGATATCAGGTGGTGAAATGGTGGTCGGGCAGGAGGGTGTCTTTACCAGCACCGGCATGGCGGGGTAGCTTGCCGGGGTAGGATTCCCCGCCAGTGTCGCAGCAAGGGCTCTCGATGCATGCATGATCGGCATGACGAATGGTAAGACTCTACCTACCACCTCCGCGCAATCTCCCAATGCATAGATATTCGGATCTTGAGTCTTCAATGATTGATCGACCACGATCCCACGATTGACCGCGATACCGGCCTCTTGAGCCAATGTAACCCGTGGTTTCAATCCCACCGCCGACAGCACGACATCGGCCTCCAGGATCCCACCCTTGGAAAGGGTCAGACGTAAGCGCTCACCCACTCGGTCCACATGATGGACTGAATCATTCAGATGGAATGTGACGCCGGCAGACTCAAGCCGACTCTGTAGGAATGCGCCGCCCGACTGTGGAAGAAGACGTCCCAAAGGCCATTCTCCAATATCGACCAAGTGGACTCGGTACCCTGCCACCGAGAGGTCATTGGCAAACTCACAACCGATCAGCCCTGCGCCGAGTATGACCACCTCCTTCTTGCCCTCCAGAGAGTCACGCAGATGTCGGTAGTCGTCTAGATCATTGACTGATGATACTAGCCCCGCCCCATCTCCCGCGAGCGGCAGACGGATCTGATCTGCCCCAAGAGCGAGTACTAACTGACTATAGGGCAGACTCTCTCCATCCTTTAAGACGAGCGAGTTGCTCGATCGATCGATCGCCATCACCCGGGTATGAGGGCGCACCGTCAACTTCAATTGATCGGCCATCTTGGCCGCATCTGAATTTAGAATTGAGTCGGGCGTCTTACCTGTTGCCAGTGCATTGGACAGCATGGGCTTCGAGTAGAAGCCCCCATGATCTGAGGAGAGGATCGTGACCGGAGAGTCCGTATTTAATTTACGAAATTCACGAGCGACGGTATACCCCGCCAGACCACTCCCAACAATAACAATACCCGCCTGACCCGTCATCAGGATTCGACCATTTCAAAATCTGATTTAGCGACACCACACTCGGGACAGACCCAATCATCCGGAACATCTTCCCACAGGGTTCCGGCCGGAATGCCATTCTCTGGATCCCCGATCGCCTCGTCATAGATATGTGCGCATACGGCACATGCAAATTGTCTCATCACGACTCTCTCATCAATATTGAACCGATGAATGATAAGTTATTTTACTTTTATTTTGGCTAAAATTGCACGGCCCGCTCATAACAACGGACGGATCTCAGTCCTCGACAGGCTATCCGTAACGGGTCGATCGAGATTTCACCCCGCCGAATAAAACTTACCGTTAAAATGCATCCATCAGATTATTCCCAGAGAGTTCATGCATGGCAATGATCGGTTTCATCGGACTCGGCGTCATGGGCAGGCCCATGGCTGGCAACCTTATCAGGGGCGGGCATACCCTGTTCTTACATTCCCGTAGCGGCGTACCAGAAGACTTACTCCGACTGGGGGGCATCCCCTGTGGCTCCCCCAAGGAGGTCACACAAAGCGCCGACATCATCATCACCATGCTCCCTGATACGCCTGATGTGGAGTCCGTATTGTTTGGACGTGACGGTGTCGCAGATGCATTAACCCCCGGCAAGACTGTGGTCGACATGAGCTCCATCTCGCCCATCCAGACACGAGAGTTCGCTATCCGTATCAACCATCTTGGCTGTGATTATGCGGATGCACCGGTATCGGGCGGAGAGGTCGGTGCGACGGATGCAACACTCACCATCATGGTCGGCGCGACGGAATTAGTGCTCGAGAGATTGGATCCGATCTTCAAACTGATGGGCAAGATCATCACTCTGATCGGGGCCAATGGTGCAGGTCAGACCTGCAAGATCGCAAATCAGATCATTGTTGCACTCACAATCGAGGCAGTTGGTGAGGCCCTCTTATTTGCTTCCAAGGCCGGTGTTGACCCATCCAAGGTGCGTCAATCCTTAATGGGTGGGTTTGCCTCCTCGCGCGTTCTCGAAGTTCATGGGGAGCGTATGATTAAACGGTCATTCGAACCTGGGTTTCGTGTCGATCTGCATCAAAAAGACTTATCGATTGCGCTCTCCGGTGCTGATGCGCTTGGGATCAACCTCCCCAATACGGCCGCCACACAAGAACTGCTGAATGATTGTATTGCGGAAGGTGGTGGAAAGATGGATAGCTCATCGTTGGTCTGTTCATTAGAAAGACTGGCCAATCACAAGATTCAATAACCCCTCCAACTCATGCAGCCACTCGAACTTGTCTCCGAACTAAGCACCTTTCTGCCCACTGAATCGGTGCTCTATGAGGGTGAGGATCTGAGGCCTTACGAGTGTGATGGTCTGTCTGCATACCGACAGACCCCCATGATCGTGGTCCTCCCTCAGACTGAGGATGAGGTCATCAAGATCTTGCAGATCTGCCACCGAACGAAAACTCCAGTCGTTCCTCGAGGAGCTGGGACTGGTCTATCCGGTGGTGCACTCCCTCATGAGTCGGGTGTCTTGCTATCACTTACCAAGCTAAAGGAGATACTCGAACTCGACCCGGTATCTCGCACCGCACGCGTTCAGCCGGGCGTTCGTAACCTTGCGATCAGCGAGGCGGCGGCACCGTACAGATTATATTACGCACCCGACCCCTCCTCTCAGATCGCATGCTCGATCGGTGGCAATGTGGCCGAGAATTCGGGTGGGGTTCACTGTCTGAAGTATGGACTCACTGTTCATAATATTCTCGAGCTACGTGTGGTCACCCTGTCTGGCGAGGTCCTTGAGATCGGGGGCTCTGGTCTGGATGCCGCGGGTTATGACCTTCTCGCGATCATGACTGGTAGTGAGGGGATGCTCGGCATCGTGACCGAGATTGTCGTCAAGCTCACCCCCAGTGCTGAGAAGGCTCAGGTTGTCATGGCTGCTTTTGATGATATCCGCAAGGCCGGTGATGCAGTGGCCAATGTGATCGGGGCGGGCATTATTCCCGCTGGGATGGAGATGATGGACAGGATCACCACACGTGCGGTTGAGGAGTATGTCCATGCCGGCTACAACCTGGAAGCGGCGGCCATCCTATTGTGCGAGTCCGATGGTACGGTTGAGGAGGTAGCCGACGAGGTCCTCCGGATTGGTGAGATCATGCGTCAGAGCGGCGCGATCGAAATCAAGACCTCCCGTGATGAGTCCGAGCGTCTTAGATTCTGGGCGGGTCGTAAGGCTGCATTCCCCGCAGCGGGTCGCGTCTCACCGGACTACTACTGTATGGATGGAACCATCCCTCGTAAGAGTTTAGCATTTGTGTTGACGGGTATTGAGAGACTCTCATCGGAGTATGGCCTGCGGTGCATGAATGTATTTCATGCAGGTGACGGCAACCTTCATCCACTGATTCTGTACGATGCCAATCAGCCGGGTGAGCTTCAAAAGACCGAGGAGTTTGGCGCGAAGATACTCGAGATGTGTATCGATGTCGGCGGGACCATTACCGGTGAGCATGGGGTCGGGATCGAGAAGATTAACCAGATGTGCTCACAGTTCACACGCCATGAGCTAGAAATGTTTCATTCGGTCAAGGCGGCCTTTGATCCATCGGGACTGCTCAATCCCGGAAAGGCGATCCCGACACTTCGTCGTTGTGCTGAGCATGGTGCGATGCACGTCCACCGTGGCGAAGAGAAATTTCCGGACCTGCCGAGATTTTAGTCGGCTGATTAAATTATCTCACTCTCTTTCCAGAACCCTCTATGCAAGATGTGATTGATCGACTGGCCGATACCATTCGTGCCACTCATCCCGAGAGCCCGTTATGTATACGGGGTGGCGCTAGCAAGGACTTCTATGGTAACTGTATTACCGGTCGAGATAACAATCTGCTCGATACCCGTGCTTATCACGGGATTGTCTCTTATGATCCGACTGAGCTGGTCGTGACCGCTCGTGCAGGCACCCGCCTCCTTGATCTCGAGTCTGAGCTACTTGCAAACCGGCAGATGCTGGCCTTCGATCCTCCCCACTTTACCGAATCCGCTACGATCGGTGGATGTGTTGCTGCCGGGCTATCGGGTCCGAGGCGAGCATCGGCTGGTTCTGTCCGGGATTTTGTTTTGGGCGTTCGTATGATGGATGGAAGGGGGGATGATCTGCATTTTGGTGGACAGGTGATGAAGAATGTTGCCGGTTACGATGTCTCACGGCTAATGGTCGGATCGATGGGGACGTTGGGATTGCTGCTCGAGATCTCTCTCAAGGTACTGCCACGTCCATCTGTCGAGATGACGGTCACACTTCAAATGAATGAGTCTGACGCAATTGAACGGATGAACCATTGGGCCGGTAAGCCACTGTCGATCTCTGCAACTTGTTTTTACAATAATCTTCTGACGCTACGTCTTTCTGGCGCCGAACCGGCAGTACGTGCGGCCCATCTTAAACTGGGTGGCGAGAGGCTAGCGGATGGGGACGCCTTTTGGCGTTCTGCGCGTGATCAGACTCACCCCTTCTTTCAATCTGACCGGTCGTTATGGAGGCTCTCTATAAAATCAACCACTCCCCAACTATCCTTTCCCGGCCAACAATTAATCGAGTGGGGAGGTTCATTGAGGTGGCTGATCACCGACCCAGATTTACCTCATGAGGATGTGCGTAAGGTTGCAAAGGCTGCGGGGGGTCATGCCACCTTATTTCGCGGTTCCAAGCCATCTACAGATGCGTTCCATCCTCTTTCACCTTCGATGATGCTGATCCACCGTCGTCTCAAAGAAAAGTTTGATCCGTTGCGGATACTCAATCCCGGTCGATTATTTCCGGAGCTATAAGAGTATGCAAACCAATCTCGCTGACTTTATCAAGAACTCTCCCGAGGGACAGGAGGCAGAGTCGATCTTACGGTCCTGTGTGCACTGTGGCTTCTGCTTGGCCACCTGTCCGACCTATCAATTACTCGGTGATGAGTTAGACAGTCCTCGCGGTCGAATTTACTTGATGAAGCAGGTGATGGAGGGTCATCCCGTTACTCAGAAGACCCAGCTCCATCTTGATCGTTGCCTCACCTGCCGCGCCTGTGAGACGGCCTGCCCCTCCGGGGTCCAGTACGGACGTCTGATTGATATCGGTCGCGCAATCGTCGAGAAAGAAGTCCCTCGAGGTGTTGTTGATCGCGTCAAACGGTATGCGTTGCGACAAGCGTTGCCCAATCCACGCGTGTTTTCTTCTCTCTTAAAGTTAGGTCATCTCTTCCGTCCATTGATCCCGAACGCGCTTACCAAGTCACTCCCGCAATCACTTCCTAGCCCCAACCCCTGGCCCCCTGTGAGACACACTCGGACCATGTTGGTACTGGAGGGCTGCGTTCAGCCCTCACTGGCACCCGGTATTAATGTGGCCGCCGCTCGGGTGCTTGATCGACTGGGGATCTCATTGATTAAGGCGTCGGATGCGGGTTGTTGCGGCGCGGTGTCATATCACCTCAATGCTCAGAAAGAGGGTCTGGACTATATGCGTCGTAATATCGATGCTTGGTGGCCTTATTTCGACAAGGCTTGCGACTCTGCCACCGAATCTGCGGTTGAGGCGATTGTCATGACCGCCAGCGGTTGCGGTGTGACCGTTAAGGAGTATGGTCATCTTCTTAAGGGTGACCCCCTTTATGCTCATAAGGCTGCCCGCATCTCTTTAGTTACGAAGGATATTAGTGAAATCATTACCATTGAATTGAGTCACGGGAATAAGCTCCCCACCAATCACTCATCACCCAATTCTCCAAAGCAAAAATTGTCTTTCCACTCCCCCTGTACCCTTCAACATGGAATGCAAATCCGGGGCACTGTTGAAACAATCTTATTGAGTGCTGGATTTGAACTGGCTCTTGTTCCCGATTCTCACCTCTGCTGTGGATCGGCCGGCACTTACTCGCTCCTTCAACCGGATCTGTCTCATCAACTTCTCACCAATAAAGTGAAATCCCTTGAGTCTGGGCAGCCAAACCAAATTGTGACTGCTAATATTGGATGTCTGACCCACATACAAGGCGGCACTCAGATCCCTGTCCGTCACTGGATCGAGGTCTTGGATGAGTGTACTGAGAAGTCTCACACATGATTTGATTTATCCATTCCGATTTCAAATCGTTGCCCTATTACTCTTGATGCCCTTAAGGGTCGCCACTCTTGCCCGGTCCTTCTTCCTCTTTTGTCTATATAATCAGTTCTTTTGTTCTAATCGATTGCTTCGATCCCATTCATGAGTTTCGTCAATAAGCCGATGGCGAAGAAGCCTGCAACCAACCCACTGCCGCAACGCATCATTCGTCTCCTCCGTGAATCGAGTGGTCTGGCCTTGATGGGGGTTGCTCTGTATCTTATCCTCATTTTTTATGGGTATGACCGCACTGACCCTGGTTGGTCACACAGCGGCAGCGGTACTCCAGTTCACAATGCTGGCGGCCCTGTCGGGGCGTGGTTGGTCGATCTTCTGCTCTCTCTCTTTGGCATCTCCTCTTGGTGGTGGGTTCTCTTCTTCGTGTACCTGGCATCATGGAACTTCCGCCGACTTGATGTCTCCAGTATCTTTGATCGTCGCCCATTAATTGTCTCTGCGATTGGTTTCATTACATTACTTGCATCAAGCAGTTCTTTCGAAGCATTGAGACTCCACTCGATTAAGTTTCTCCTCCCTCAGACACCGGGTGGGATGTTGGGTGGAATTTCAAGTAGTGCCCTCTCTCATTCACTCGGATTTACGGGTGCAACGCTTCTATTGATGGTCCTGATGGCAATTGGTTTTAGTCTTTTCACAGGCCTATCTTGGATTCGTTTTATTGAAAAGTTGGGTGGTGGTCTTGAGGGGACTTTCTTCTTCGCTAAAAATCTTCTGCACCGTTGGCAAGACCGCCGTGTCGGACTCGCGTCCTCAATGAAACGTGATGAAATGGTGGTTTTAAGTAAGAAGCGGTTCGATGAATCCCCCCCATTGCATATCGAGCCGGCTGCCGCATCCATTCCTAAGTCACAGCGCATTATCAAAGAGTTGCAGACCCCCTTATTTGGTGATTTGCCAGACTCCCCATTACCCCCTCTTCATCTGTTAGATGAGGCCGCAGTTGATATTGAGATGCCCTCACCCGAGACGCTTGAATTCACATCCCGCCTGATTGAACACAAGTTAAATGATTTTGGTGTTGAGATTAAAGTTGTTG
>CAJBQQ010000232.1 GCA_903957805.1 uncultured Pseudomonadota bacterium
CTGCTTCATTCATCTCACGCTCCTTCCTTACATCGGATCGGCGGGCGAGTTGAAGACCAAACCGACTCAGCACTCAGTCAAGGAATTGCGCGAGATTGGTATTCAGCCGGATGTTCTGTTATGCCGTGCAGACCGAGAGCTGCCAGCCGATGAACGTCGCAAGATTGCTCTATTCACCAATGTGAGAGAGGAAGCGGTGATCTCGGCAGTGGACGCAGACAGTATCTACAAAATTCCAGGTCTACTGCACGATCAGATGCTCGATGAGATCGTATGTCATAAACTGGATATTCTGGCTAGGCCCGCGGACTTGAGCGTATGGAAGAGTCTGGTTGATCATCTGGAGCATCCTCAACGGTCGGTCAAGATTGCGCTGGTGGGTAAGTATGTTGACCTGACCGAGTCTTACAAGTCCCTGTCTGAGGCATTGATACATGCCGGTATTCATACCCGCAGCAAGATCAATATCCATTACATGGACTCGGAGAATATCGAGAAGCAGGGGACCGATTGCCTGATCGGAATGGATGCAATCCTAGTTCCGGGTGGATTCGGTAAACGAGGTGTGGAGGGCAAGATTATGGCCATCCGATACGCACGTGAAAACCTCATCCCTTATCTGGGGATCTGTCTCGGACTGCAGTTGGCTGTAATCGAATACGCTCGCGACAAGGCCTCTATGGAGGGCGCTCACAGTACCGAATTCAATCCGGACACCCCTTACCCCGTGATCGGTCTGATCACCGAGTGGCGTACCCGCGAAGGGCAATTGGAAATACGTGACGCCAAGTCAGATCTGGGCGGGAGTATGCGTCTTGGGGGGCAGGAGTGTTCTCTGAAAGAGGGGTCTTTGGCGAAGAAGATTTATGGCGCTGATACGATTATCGAGCGACATCGGCACCGGTATGAAGTCAATAACGCGTATCTCCCTCAGCTTGAGAAGGTGGGGTTACGAGTTAGTGGATTATCTGCGGTTGAGACGCTGTGCGAGATGATTGAGCTCCCTCAGGATGAGCATCCTTGGTTTGTTGCTTGCCAATTTCATCCTGAATTCACGTCCACACCCAGGTCGGGGCATCCGCTATTTAAATCCTTTGTTGAGGCCGCCATTAAATCTTCGGAGAGGAATTCTGAGTTAGCCGCATCAGACTCCGCCAAATTAAAAATTATTTCTTAGGTATCGGCTACGTAAAGCGAGACCAGTTCTAATAACTTAAATAACATCAGGGAAAAATAGCATGAGTGCAATCGTAGATGTCATCGCGCGTGAAATTATCGATTCCCGTGGGAATCCGACCGTAGAGGCCGATGTATTGCTCGAGTCCGGTGTACTAGGACGGGCGGCTGTACCTTCAGGTGCATCCGTCGGTACTAAGGAGGCTGTCGAGTTGCGTGATGGGGATATGCAGCGTTATTTTGGATTGGGTGTACTCAAGGCGGTGGGTAACGTCAATACAGAGATTGCAGAGTCCATCATGGGACTGGACTCGATGGAACAGAACTTCATCGACCAGACTCTGATCGAGCTAGATGGTAGCGATAATAAGTCA
>CAJBQQ010000233.1 GCA_903957805.1 uncultured Pseudomonadota bacterium
CTATGCAAATGATCTCTGCTGCGACAGCCTCGGGTACTCTAAAGATGACCTCGTCTCTCACCCCATCAAGGATCTGGATCTGCTAGCCGATACGGATCATTTCATGGACATGGTGAAGGATCATCTACAACACCCAACGGGCCGTTTTGAGTCGGTCGCTCGTCATAAGGATGGAACCCTCTTCCCGGTTGGGATCAATATCACGGATGCACACTACGGAAATAGAATGCTCCTCCAGTGCGAGATCCTTGATCGTAGAGAGCCCCGCCAGTAGGCAAATAACCTTCGATCCATCCCTCAGACTGTTCCCTCAAAAAACCCCTCTTTTACAAAACGGACAGATTCTCATTTAGAGAACGGAGCGTTGCGGGTCACTGCTAAAACCGATCCGGATCAGTCCCTAACACCGACCAAGATGCTGATGGTCATCCCACCCACACTGACCGGCCAGTCAAGTCTCAGAGTGACAGACTGCATGATCCTCTCGAAACCACCCTCTGATTGTGATACCGAATGGTGCGGATGAGCAGACATTCTGACCGGTGATGAGGTCCGAATGGTTAGTCTTCCTCCGAGCACATCATCATCCAGAATGATCTGATCCATCTGATCGATCTCGAGTGGCTGACCAAAACCACCCGGAATCTCTCCCCGATAAATATACCTCCCACCCCATCCATCACAGCTCGGCATAGCGAGATTGATCTCGGTACTAAAATGGCCGATTAAATCCCCGGTGAAACGGTAAGAGACATCGACCCTGTCACCCTTAATCTCAAAAAGTTTTGCAACCGAGGTCCGAGACCCATCAGACTGGAAGTGAACACCATCATCAGACTGATGATGCTGGTAATGTATGAACGCACCCTCCAAGCGATCAACGAATAAAGATCTCGGGTGGTCATCAATCTCCAGATCGGTTTGACTGATCTCATGCTTAAAATTCACACGATCATGTGCAGAGACAATACCCCCAACAGAATCCCCGACCCCTCCAGCGACACCCTCCAAAATCCGCCGGTGATAATGCTCTGACCGACGTCTCAGTGTGTCACCGAAATTATGGCCGAGACGATATGAATCCATCTCACAGACCGCTCCCAGGCCATCTAACTTAAACACCAACTGGATCACACCATTCTGTAGATAGACCTCACCCACCCCATCAAGATCCGTATCCTCAACAAAGTGATCCGGTCGTGGTGAGCACTTGTCCATCACCGACTCGAGTCTGACCAATGCCTTATAGACCGCACGACGCAGGTGTGGAAGATACAACCCCCCGAACAGACCATGCCAGTAAGCATCATTCGATTGAGACTCGTACAGGTGCCCCCTCATCTCATCTGTCTGAAGATCCTTCGGCAGATCATCCAGTCTGGATGACAGTCCCAACATCCTCTTATGCATCCAGTTCGATTCTGGATAGATCGAGAAGAAGTTCTTCCAGATACCCCCCCTCAGGAAGGGCTTATCCTGATCATAACTTCCCCCAACCTTCGAATGCTTAACCAGTTCTGAGTAAACCCCCGCACGATCTGCTGGGAGGGTCCATTCATTCATCTCGATATAGGATGTGGTCGGAAGATAGACCACCCCACGGGTTTTTTCAGAAGCGTGATAATCCCGGTAGTGACAGGAACGAATTTTTGAAGATGCGACCACACCACTAATGAAACGGTCGAGCCAACCATCCTCATAGACCCACTGGAAGGTCTCAGGCCAGATACCGAACTTCTCGATATCATCAAAATAGATGGCAGCCTTCGATCTCCCACCCCCTCCCTCTGACAGGGACTCGATATACGAGACCGCATCACCGGCAGGTGAGAATGGAAGCTTGTACCGTAGTGACTCTGATATCGGGAAGAGGTCCAGCCTCCTCCCATCCTCCTCGGTGGTGAAGTAACCATCCAGCTCAGAGAGATTCTTACCGGAGCAGAGGAAGTGATAATCATCCACGATGACATAACGCATCCCGCAATCAACAAGCGATGGAACCACCGTCGACTCCCAGACCCGCTCTGTCAGCCAGGCCCCTTGTGGGCGATGTCCTAACCTCGTCTCGAGCTTATTGGAGAATCTCTCCACCTGACCGATACGGTCACGGTTCGGGATTGCAGCCAAGACCGGTTCTGTATCACCCGCACCGAATAACTCGACCTGACCCCTTTCCACCATCTCCCTCAATAGATTCATATCCTCAGGGAATCGTTCGATCAGGTAGTCGAGCAACCATCCAGAAAAGTGGACCGCAAAATGAAAGTCAGGATGTCCGTGAAGGACCTTCAGAAAGGGTCTGTAGCACCGGTTATGAGCATCGTCGATCACCCCCGGAAAGTTACCCACGGGCTGATGAGCATGAACCCCAAATA
>CAJBQQ010000234.1 GCA_903957805.1 uncultured Pseudomonadota bacterium
CTTGATTAGATTATTTTCAAGGATCAGTGCCTCTGCCTCAGAACGTGTGACAGTGGTCTCGATCGCAGTGATGTGAGAGACCATCAGCTGTGTTCGTGGGGCTAGACCGGACTTCTGGAAGTAGGATGAGACGCGTTTCTTGAGATCGATTGCCTTTCCAACATAGATCACCTGACCTGCCGCGTTCATCATCCGATAGACCCCCGGTTGGGGTGGGAGTTGTGATGAGAAGGACTTTCCGTCAAAGATGGGAACTACCGGCAAGAATATTACTCCTCACCTAATAGCTCACCCGCGATCGCCCAGTTTTCATTGGGGAGCTCATCGAACGCGATATAGGTATAAGATTTTGGCTTGTGTGCGACCCTCTCGAGGGTATCTGTGATCTCTTCTGCAATCTTTTTCTTTTGTTCGCGGCTTAAGGTGCCTGCAATCCGGATATTCACGTAGGGCATCATTTCTCCATTCTTTAGTTGAGCGCCAGGTCGGCACAGATTCTGCTGAATACCCCCTCAAACATCTCTGTGGTCAGTCGCTTTGTCTGTGTATTGTAGCGGCTGCAGTGGTAGCTGTCATAGAGCGTCAGCCCATTGGGCAGTTCATGGGCGGCTCCATGAGAGAATGGATAATCACGTTCCTTGAGCCCCAATGCCATCAATCCTGACTGGTGAGCGACCCTACCCAGAGCAAGTAATCCCTTGCCCCCGAGGGCTGCAAAGTCGACAATCTCGGTCGCGAGGTAGCCATTACACTGACGAATCTCTGAAAGGTCGGGTTTATTCGCAGGTGGCAGGCACTTAACCGCGTTGGTGATTCTGCACCCCAATAGCTGTAATCCATCACCGGATGAGATTGATTCATCACTGCTCGACAGTCCGAATTTATGCAGTGTCTGGTACAGAAGGATCCCTGCATAATCTCCCGTGAAGGGCCGACCGGTTCTGTTCGCTCCGTGCATTCCTGGGGCGAGTCCGATGATGAGGAGTGTTGCATCAGTCGCACCAAAGGATGGAACCGGGAGTGAGTGATAGTCCGGATGACGAGACTTCACGTCATCTAGGAAATGGGCTAAACGGTCACACCGTCTGCACTCTATGGAAAACTCGGTCTGTACCGAACAACCGGCTTCTGGTCGTGTTAGCATTTTCATTTTTTAATGTTACTGAGTCTGTTGTGACCCAATACTACCGTCAAATGATAAAAGGGCCACCAAATCTAATCAACGTCACACCAGAAGGAGATCACTTCAGGTTGATGGTTTCTAACCGTAATATGACTCAGGTAGTGATTCTTATGCCGACCCGGAACTTACAACCGGATCAATCTCATCTCAATGATGAGAGTTCATTATGATCTGGATCGATGTTGACCAGAATACCGATGAATGGTGGAGACATAAGTTGGGGAAGCCTGGTGGGAGCGGTGCATCGATATACATGGCCCATGAGGGGAAAGATTTCGGAAGGCCTGCGGTCAGGTATGCACAGACCCTAGCAGATGAGATCTTGACCGGCAGCAGGGCGCCGGATGGATACCGTTCAATTCATATGGAGCGGGGTCACAGAGAGGAGCCCATTGCACGGGAGATGTACTCAAAGATCATCTCCTCGGCTGTTACGAATGGGGGTTGGTTCGATTGTGATACCCATGGTACCAGTCCAGATGGTCTGGTCGGGTCTGAGGGATGCATCGAGATCAAGTCTGTCGGAGAGAAGCAGCACTGGGCAACACTGACGAGCAAGCGTTACGATCGTAAGTACCACTGGCAACTGATGAACCATCTCGAAGTAAGCGGTGTCGATTGGGTCGACTTTGTCAGCTACTGCAGCAACTTTCCACAGAGTACCTGTCTATTCATACACCGGTTATATGCGAAGGACTATGTTGATGAATTAGAAAAGTTACGCCGACGGAGGGCGATCTTTATCGAGCTCATTCAGAGAGAGCGAGAGGATGCGACTTTTTAAGGCGGGCCCTCATCAGTAGAAATTCTGTAGAAATGTTCGACTGAACCGAGTGCTCGTCCACTGTTCAATCGGATGGTGA
>CAJBQQ010000235.1 GCA_903957805.1 uncultured Pseudomonadota bacterium
GATCACCGAGAGACCAGTCTCTTCCATCAGGAGACGGTCAATATCACGCAGCAATGCACCACCGCCGGTCAAGACCATGCCCTTTTCGGCGATATCCGCGCCGAGTTCCGGCAACGTGTGCTCCAGCGCAGACTTCACCGCGCTGACAATACTATTCAGGGGGTCTGTCAGAGCTTCCAAGGTTTCGTTGCTAGAAATGGTAAAACTGCGTGGAATCCCTTCCGCTAGGTTACGTCCCTTGACTTCCATTTCGCGTACTTCAGAACCAGGGAAGGCTGAACCGATTTCTTTTTTAATCTGCTCGGCGGTCACTTCACCGATCAGCATCCCATAGTTACGCCGTATGTAATTGATGATAGCCTCATCAAACTTGTCACCGCCCACACGTACTGAGTTCGAGTAAACGACCCCCCCGAGCGAAATCACCCCGACCTCGGTAGTGCCTCCTCCAATATCGACCACCATCGATCCAGTCGCATCCTCAACCGGTAGATTGGCACCAAGGGCCGCAGCCATTGGTTCCTCAATCAACTCCACCTTCCGAGCACCTGCACCATAAGCCGCTTCCCGAATGGCCCGACGCTCAACCTGAGTGGATCCACAAGGAACGCAGATCACAATACGCGGATTAGCAGAGAATAGGCGCGGTGGATTCACTTTCCTGATGAAGTGCTTCAACATCTGCTCGGTCACAGTAAAGTCAGCGATCACGCCATCCTTCATCGGCCGTATCGCTGTAATATTACCCGGAGTACGGCCCAGCATCTGCTTAGCCGCAAGACCCACCTGCTGAATCACTTTCTTACCGCTGGGTCCGCCATCCTGGCGTATCGCCACCACCGATGGTTCGTTCAGTACAATACCTTGTCCGCGAACGTAAATCAGGGTATTGGCCGTTCCCAGATCAATCGCCATGTCCGTCGAAAAATATCCTTTTAGGATATTATTATTTATGAAATTAAGCATAGTGGAGAGCTTCGTTAGTCTCGTGTAAGTGTGAATAAATGGAAAAATGCCAACACCGGCAACAGCGTTCAGAAAGGATAACGTCGTTTAACTGGACTATGATACCCTATATTATATGGGTGAATATAAGGGTTTTGGTAACCGATGTCTCTGACTTTAGACGATATAAAGCGCGTTGCAAATCTTGCTTGCATTGAAACCAGTGAAACTGAGGCGGCCACTGCGCTAGTCCATCTATCCGGCATTTTCAGTCTGATCGAACAAATGCAGGCGGTAGATACATCCTCTGTCAAGCCGATGTCCCATTCTCAAGATCTGGTGCAGAGGTTACGTGATGACACAGTAACCGAGTCCGATCAACGCGAATTATTCCAGTCGATAGCGCCCAAGACCGAGTCGGGGCTCTATCTTGTTCCAAAGGTTCTTGAGTAATGCAGCGGTATGACATTAGAGCTCCACTCAGCCCTTCTACGATCTACCCCACCTCGCGACTAGCATGCTGAACTCTAGCCTTCAACAGCTCTCGGCTCTGATCGCCGCAAAAAAAATCTCCAGCGTTGAACTAACCAACGAATTTCTCAGTCGAGTGAAGGCACAGAACCCAGTCTACAACGCCTTCATCACTGTTAACGAGGAGATGAGCCTCGCTCAAGCTCATGCTGCTGATGCAATGATCGCATCCGGACAGGGTCAGCCTCTGACAGGTATCCCCATCGCTCAAAAAGACATTTTTTGTACCAAGGGGTGGCTAACCACCTGCGGCTCGAAAATGCTATCTAACTTTATCTCACCCTACGATGCCGGTGTAATTGAGCGTTTCAATACCGTTGGCGCAGTGAATATCGGCAAGACCAACATGGATGAATTTGCCATGGGATCGAGCAATGAGACCTCTTTTTATGGGCCGGTAAGAAACCCCTGGGACATCACAACGGTACCGGGTGGCAGCTCTGGTGGCTCGGC
>CAJBQQ010000236.1 GCA_903957805.1 uncultured Pseudomonadota bacterium
GGACTTAATCTAGCCCAAGCGGGAGAGTTCGGTTTTGTCCTGCTAGCAGAGGCCGGCGCACTCAGACTGATCGATAACCCCACCATGCAACCGGTACTGGCAGCGATGGTGCTATCTATGCTGGCCGCACCCTTCATTATCGAACGGAGTGAACATATGGCGAGGCGTTTCTCCGCTGCCGAGTGGATGAACCGGGCTCTCCAACTGACCACTATCGCCGCGCAAACCATGAAAGAAGAGAGTCACGTCATTCTCTGTGGCTACGGGCGTAGCGGGCAGAATCTGTCGCGCCTACTGGAAAGAGAGGCGATCCCATTCATCGCTTTAGATCTCGACCCTAAACGCATTCAAGAGGCAAGAGCCGCAGGTGAATCGGTGGTCTACGGTGATGCGGCTAAGCGCGAGGTTCTGATTGCTGCGGGGCTAATGCGTGCCAAGGTGCTTGTGGTGAGTTATTCCGATACCGCTTCTGCGCTCAGAATTCTAAGCCATGTACGGGCACTGCGCCCCGAGTTGCCGGTGGTGGTCCGTACACTGGACGATACGGATATCGATCGACTAAAAGAGGCAGGAGCAGCGGAGGTCGTGGCAGAGATTATGGAGGGCAGTCTGATGCTTGCATCCCATGCATTGATGCTATTCGGCCTGCCAATCAACCGCGTAATGGACCGCATCCAAGAAACGCGCGAACAACGGTACAGCCTCTTCCGCGGATTCTTTCATGGCGTTACTGACGAGGAGAGTCCAATCGAAGAGCAGATGCAGCCTCGGTTACATACCGTCCTAATCACCTCCGGATCTGCTGCAATTGGTAAGACTCTTGGGGAGTTAGATCTGGGCGGTCTGTTGGTAGACGTCACCGCAGTTCGCAGGCGCAATACACGAGAATTGTTGCCGAGTGACGAGACTCAGCTGGAAATCGGCGATGCACTGGTATTACGAGGCACTCAGGAGAGCCTGGCAGCAGCGGAGATTAGGTTGATGCAGGGGTAACAAGGTATGCCTTGTCTTGACCCCTTCTGCTGGAGTATAGTTACCACTCTGCCATATACATCCAAGCGGAAGAGCGCGCCGGTTTCTGCGGCGCCGCCGAAGGCGCAACCCCCCGGAATCGCTCAGGCATAGATCAGGCCAGCCCTGATCCCTAAAAACCGCTTGCGACAGGCATTCTGGAGAGCGCTTGGCATTTAGTCAGGCCACCGAAGGGGCACACGGAACAATGTTCTGTAATCTCTCAGGTAAAAAGGACAGAGGGGTGAGGTCATGTGACATGGCTTCACTTTTTTTAATTCCAGGATAATCATCTGTGCTGAAAACAACGCCTCTTAACCAAACCCACCGAGATCAAAACGCCAAGATGGTCGACTTTGGCGGTTGGGATATGCCACTGCATTATGGATCGCAACTTGATGAGCACCACAAGGTGCGTAGTGATGCCGGTATGTTTGACGTGTCGCATATGCTGGCAGTAGATATCAAGGGCGATAGCGCCCGCCCTTTCCTGCGCCAATTACTTGCCAATAACGTGGACAAGTTGACGCAATCAGGTAAAGCCCTCTACTCCTGCATGCTGAGCCCACAAGGCGGAGTGATCGATGACCTGATTACCTATTACCTGACCGAGTCTTGGTTCCGGATCGTAGTGAATGCCGGTACTGCTGACAAGGATATCGCATGGATACAGGCACAGCGTGAAGACCTTGCTCCTGACTTGGAGATCACCCCTCGCCGTGATTTGGCCATGATTGCGGTGCAGGGGCCTAATGCTCGCGCCAAGGTCTGGCAAGTCATTGCAGGCTCTCAAGCAGCAACAGAAGACTTGAAACTGTTCCAAGCGGCCACGTATGGTCAATATTTTATCGCGCGAACCGGCTACACTGGCGAGGATGGTTTTGAGATCCTGCTGCCTGCCGCTGATGCCCCCAGTTTTTGGAATGCACTCTGTGATGCTGGTGTGGCCCCTGCTGGACTGGGAGCACGTGACACCTTGAGACTTGAGGCCGGCATGAACCTCTACGGTCAGGATATGGATGAGACCACCAATCCACTCGAGTCTGGATTGGCCTGGACGGTCGACTTGAAGAGCGAACGAGACTTCATCGGCAAGCAGGCGTTGCTAGAAAACCCAGCAAAACAGCAGTTAATCGGCCTGTTGCTGCTGGACCGAGGCGTGTTGCGTAGCCACCAAAAGATCGTCACGCAGTATGATAATAAAGAGGGTGAGATTACTAGCGGTGGATTCTCGCCCACACTCAATCTGTCCATTGCGCTGGCACGCTTACCGTCAGAGGTCTCCCCTGGAGACGAGGTACAGGTGGTGGTTCGCGATAAGATGCTAAGAGCAAAAGTAGTGAAGTACCCATTTGTGCGAAACGGCAAGAGCTTAGTCTAAAGAACAGAAC
>CAJBQQ010000237.1 GCA_903957805.1 uncultured Pseudomonadota bacterium
TACACCTGCTGAGAATAGATCCCCCTGCAGATTCCCGCCTGAATTCTCCTGCTCCAACTTCATCAGATGTGTCCTCGCGACCTTGATGGCCTGCTCTGGGATTCCAGCAAGTGCTGCGACCTGAAGGCCGTAACTCTGACTGGCGGGGCCCTCATTGACCGCATGTAGAAATACGATATGGTGTTTATGCTCCACCGCTTCCAGATGCACATTAACCGCCTGGGAGAACTCTTCCGTAAGCCTTGTCAGTTCGAAGTAATGGGTAGCAAACAACGTATAGCATCGATTCTTTTCCAACAAATAACGGGCAATTGCAAATGCCAACGCTAGGCCGTCAAACGTGGAAGTGCCTCGCCCAACTTCATCCATCAATACCAGACTCTGCGGGGTTGCATTATGCAGAATATTGGCAGCCTCAGTCATCTCAACCATGAAGGTCGATCTCCCACCGGCAAGGTCATCGGAGGCACCGATGCGGGTAAATATTTGATCTAGTGGGCCAAGACATGCGCTATCAGCGGGAACATAGCTACCGCAATGTGCGAGTAATGTAATCAATGCCACCTGTCTCATGTAGGTGGACTTCCCCCCCATATTAGGCCCGGTAATAATGAGCATTTGACGGTTGCCACTATCCACAGTACCGAGACTCACATCATTAGCAATGAAGTTCTCAACCTGATCCTCCACAACCGGATGACGTCCCGCCACGATCGCGATCTTGGCTGAATCGGTGAATGTCGGCATGGTGTAACCGAGTAACAGTGAACGCTCAGCGAAAGTAGCCAACACATCCAATTCAGCGACAGCACGAGCGACCCGTTGTAAATAATCAATGAATGGTAAAAGTGATTCTAGCAAGCTCTCATACAAGAATTTCTCACGTGACAATGCCCGATCCTGTGCGGATAACGCCATATCCTCGAAAGTTTTAAGTTCAGGTGTGATATAGCGCTCTGCATTCTTCAGCGTCTGCCGCCTCCGGTAGTCATCAGGAATTTTTTCGGTATGGGCATGAGTGACCTCGATATAGAATCCATGCACCCGGTTATACTCCACCCTGAGAGTAGCAATGCCTGTGCGTGCCCTCTCCCGTGCCTCCAACTGCACCAGGAATTCACCACCGTTATTCTGTATCGCACGAAATCCATCCAACTCATCATCATAGCCGTCTGCGATTACGCCACCTTCCCTTAGCACCGCACTGGGCTCTTCACGGAGGGAGCTCTCCAGAAGACTAGTGAGGTTAGCATCTGGCATGATTGCTTGTGTAAGTACATCGATACGTTCACTGGTGCAGTTGGCAACTGCCGACATAACTTCAGGAAGGCATTTCAAGCTATCACGCAGTCCCGATAAATCCCTTGGACGTGCAGACTTCAGTGCAATCCGTGCGGTGATCCGCTCTATATCTGACACACGCTTAAAACATTCTCGGACCGCATGATAGGGTCCCAGTCCAGCTGACCCCATTAATTCAGATACGCTATCGAGGCGATTCTGGATAATGACATGGTCGCGTAACGGGTGATGCAACCAGTGTCGAAGTAAACGACTCCCCATGCTGTTTGAACAGGTGTCGAGCAGTGATAGCAGTGTGGGGGATACTTCGCCTCGTATGGTTTCTGAAATTTCTAGATTGCGACGGGTAGCAGCATCCATCCTCACATAAGCACTATCCCGCTCAGCTTGCAGCGACTTAATATGAACGATGCTTGCACCCTGCGTGAGACGTGCATACTCTAGCAGCGCACCGGCCGAACCCAATCCTGGATGGGAGTCATCACAACCGAAACCAGAAAGATCACGAGTTCCAAACTGCTGGATGAGATTGCGTACGGCGGCATCACTATCAAACTGCCATACCGGCAGATACTTCAAGCTTAAACTTTTGAGCGCTGTCACACTGTTAAATAAAGTAGAGTTTTTCATCGACTCTGGTAGCAACACCTCGGATGGCTTCAATCGTTCCAACTCACTGGCCAGATTATCAGCCGTTGTCTCCATGATGTAGAACTGACCGGCTGCGAGATTAAGCCAGGATAAACCCAGCGTGGATTCATTCAGGACCATCGCCAAGATGACACAGTCACGTTTTTCTTCTAACAGTGCAGCATCTGTCAGCGTTCCGGGCGTGATGATCCGTGTGACCTGACGCTCCACTGGGCCCTTGGCGGTTGCAGGGTCACCAGTCTGTTCGCAGATTGCAACCGACTCGCCCAA
>CAJBQQ010000238.1 GCA_903957805.1 uncultured Pseudomonadota bacterium
CAGATGAACGCTGTAAAAGATTGGCTCAAATAATGTTGAAGATCTGACGAGATTTTATATGCGCAGCAAATTAACATCCTCAGGAGTGTCAAGTTTGAGCGCTGATCACTCGGGTATCGGTATGACCTCTCAGCGCACACGGGTGCGCATGATCGAGCGTTTGCGTGCGCAGGGAATTAATGATGAGGTGGTGCTGGCGGCGATGAATGCTGTCCCTCGACATGTCTTTGTGGAGGAGGCTCTGTCGAGCCGTGCCTATGATGATGTTGCACTGCCAATAAATTTTGGACAGACCATCTCAAGCCCATTCGTTGTGGCTCGCATGAGTGAACTGCTACGTGCCGGTTCAAGGCTCAACAAGGTGTTGGAAGTGGGCACGGGATGTGGATATCAAACAGCAGTTCTGGCCCAGCTTGCAGATGAAGTTTATTCGGTTGAGCGTATCGGATCGCTACTCACTCGAACGCGGTCCCGGTTACGAGAGTTCCGTCTGAGTCATGTTCGTTTGAAGCACGCTGATGGGATGCTGGGACTGCCTGAAGTTGCGCCATTCGATGGCATCATCATGGCTGCCGCGACTACGCATGTTCCTCCTTCACTGCTCGAGCAGTTGGCAGTGGGCGGTAGAATGGTCTTTCCGAAAGGGAGCCAAGAACAGTATCTGTGCGTGATCGAGCGAAATGAGCATGGATACACCGAGACTGTCTTGGATGAGGCGAGATTCGTGCCAATGCTATCAGGTATCGTGGAAAGCTAATCGGTTCCAAATAAGAGATGAGGAATGAGGAGTAAGGGAATTAAATTGCAGCATTCGATTAACGGCAAAGAACTGCCGACTATTCTTGTGCGCGCTAGACTGATGTTGAGTTCAGATGGGGAGAGGGATTCTCTTGCCCCACTCTTGCTACCCATCTTTTGCTTACTACTCGCGAGCTGCAGCGTGACACAGTTCCCCGTCCCGGTATTTGATCGTGCTCCTGCCTCACAAAGATCGACCGCAGTATCTGCGGGAAATGTTAAGACCTACACGGTACAGAGAGGCGACACGCTGTATGGAATTGCGCTCAATAACGGACTCGCTTACAAGGACCTGGCAGAGTGGAATAGCATTGGCAATCCTAATGCCATCGATGTCGGTCAGCAGCTCAACCTATCTCCACCCGCAGCGTCGGAACAACCCTCTCTATTTCCACTGTCCCAAACTACGCCATCACCGACCATCGAGACCCCTATCCCCAGAGCGGTTACGGAGCCGAGAGGGAGATCTGAAGTCAATACCGACAAGCTGAAAACCGAACCCAGGGCATTCAGAGTGCCCTACTCTGAGCAAACGCTGGCACAGTTGAAGGGGTCATCAGATGCGACCCCAAGCTTAGCCGACAGACCCGAGGTGGTTCCCGAAAGAGTTGCCAGGATCAACCCCGAGCCGCAGGCGCAGGCCACTGAGGCAAATCCGGATGTGAGTGTCGAATGGGCTTGGCCAGCACAGGGCAAGTTACTGGAAGGCTTCTCGGAAGGCAGTAAGGGGGTAGATATCGCGGGCAAGTCTGGACAAGCAGTATTAGCTTCTGCACCAGGCAAAGTGGTTTACAGCGGCAATGGATTACGCGGTTATGGCAACCTCATCATCATTAAGCACAATGATACCTACCTCAGCGCCTATGCTCATAATAGTAAGCTTCTGATGAAGGAGGGGCAGACAGTCACCCGGGGTCAGAAAATTGCCGAAATGGGAAGTGTTGATGCAGGACAGATAAAGCTTCACTTTGAAATCCGCAAGCACGGCAAGCCGGTAGATCCGTTACAGTATCTTCCTGCAATGTCCAAATAAGATGTGCGGGCTACTTGGCCTGTATAGCTGAATCGAATTATCACTACTTAATCACTCATAACGATGTCACAAACAGAGTTTGAAATACCCGACCCAAGTCTCTTCAACGAAGAGGAGATCTCGCAGCTGGTTCATGCTTTCTATGCAGAGGCTAGACTGGACCCCGGACTGGGTCCGATCTTCGAAGCGCATGTCACCGACTGGGATGCACATTTTGTGCAGATGACTAACTTTTGGTCGATGCAGCTACGCGGAACCGGCCGTTTCCGCGGCGCGCCCATGCCAAAGCATCTTGCCTTGCCGGAGCTGTCTGCGAGTCTGTTCGAGAGGTGGCTACAAATCTTTAAACAGACCACACAGAAGATGGAGAATTCACAGCTGCAACTGCACGCAAATTCTCTGGCCTATCGTATCGCGAGTAGGCTCTGGATGGCATACCAGATGGAACGCTATCCCGATAAGCCGTTCGTGGAGCTGCGACCCATATAGGGTCTCTATGATGCAGTGCTGGGTGTGAGAGCTAGGCTCACGCCCTGATCAAGATCTGAGTGTGTGGCTATGGACTCTCATCGGTCAGGCCGAGGCTCTTCAATTCCAGCCCTTCAATCTCTTGCAACGACTTGCCCGCAATCCCCTGCAAGTCGCCATACATCCCGACCGTAGCACCCATCACGCGCTCGATCTGCTCACCGCGCTTGGCCCATTGCTTCATGATCACGCGCTTCTCCCTGTCGAGTTC
>CAJBQQ010000239.1 GCA_903957805.1 uncultured Pseudomonadota bacterium
CCTTTATGTTAATATTTTATATCCATACCCCGGGCCATAATTCCATGCACAGACTTTGTATTGCCACTCTTCTATTCCTCCTGCTTGGCGCATGTGGACTGAAAGGACCTCTCTATCTTCCGCAAGATGCTCCTACCCAGCAACCCAAGAATGACGGGGCAAAGAAGTGAGTAGCTTCCCATCATTTTCTTATCATAGTGCTAAGCTTCATGTGGAATCGGTTTCCCTAGAGCGAATTGCGGTCGAGTTTGGGACACCCTGCTATGTCTATTCACACGCAACACTAACTGCCGCCTACCGAGAGTTTGACTCTGCTTTTGCTGGTCGTGATCACCTAATATGTTACGCAGTCAAGGCCAACTCCAATCTCGCCATACTCAATCTATTCGCTCGCCTCGGCAGTGGTTTTGACATTGTTTCTGGGGGTGAGCTAAAACGGGTATTGAATGCCGGTGGTGATCCACAGAAAGTAGTCTTTTCAGGTGTGGGTAAGCACCCTGAAGAGATGCGTGCAGCACTTGCTGCCGGAATATTCTGCTTCAATGTCGAGTCAGAGGCTGAGTTGCTAAGGCTCAACCAGATAGCGGCGGAGATGAACAAACTCGCTCCAGTGAGTTTACGCGTCAACCCTGATGTTGATGCGAGAACTCACCCATATATTTCAACCGGTCTCAAGGAAAACAAGTTCGGTATTCCTTTTGATGAGGCGGAGAAACTATATCTCTCCGCCCAGCAATTCTCAAACATCCGATTTACGGGACTGGACTGTCATATCGGTTCACAGCTGACTGAGCTCAACCCTTTCATCGAAGCCGCTGAGAAAGTGCTCGCCCTTCTTGCCCGCCTAGAAGCGCAAGGATCAAGGATAGAACATCTGGATCTGGGTGGTGGACTCGGAATCCGATACTCTTCAGAAACGCCGCCATTAGCAAGGGACTATGTGGCAGCATTATGTGCAAAAATTGGGCAACGGAGCCAGCGCATCTTAATCGAGCCTGGACGTGCTCTAGTAGGGAACTCTGGTTTACTTCTTACCCGTGTCGAGTACTTAAAACATACTCCGTATCGTGATTTCGCTATCGTAGATGCAGCTATGAATGATCTGATACGTCCTGCACTCTATGACGCGTACCACGAGGTCCTACCGGTCACCGTGAGTGAGGAGAACGCCAAGATGTACCAAATTGTCGGGCCAGTCTGTGAAACAGGTGACTTTCTAGGGCATGACCGCAGGTTGTCACTAAGACAGGGGGATTTGCTCGCCGTGATGTCTGCAGGCGCCTATGGTATGAGTATGAGCTCAAATTACAATACCCGCCCCCGCGCGGCTGAAGTAATGGTCGAAGGTGACCATATTCATCTAATACGAGAACGTGAGTCGGTAGAGCAATTAATTGCTCACGAAAGAATCCTACCTTGAAATGGCGCACTCTGAGTCGACGCTGTATATCACAGTCGATAACATCTACTTAGCTTGAGAGCCCACTCTTGTTATAACTGCTACAACAGAAACACTGTCGCTAGTCCCAAGAATATAAAGAATCCACCGCTATCAGTAACGGCAGTGATCATTACGCTGGAACCTGCCGCAGGGTCCCGTCCGAATTTCTGAAGAAGCAACGGGATCATTACTCCTAAAGATCCTGCCAGTAGGAGATTCAATGTCATTGCCAGGGCCATCACCAGGCCGAGTGCAACGCTATCATAAATAAAGAAAGCGAATAACCCGACCGCACTCCCCCATACCATCCCATTTACAGCACTCACCCCAATTTCCTTGGCAAATAGCTTGCGTGCATTACTGAGATTAAGTTGACCCAAGGCAAGGGCTCGAACAATCATTGTGATGGTCTGATTACCAGAGTTTCCACCGATTCCAGCAATGATTGGCATCAACGCTGCTAACGCCACCAGTTTTTCAATGGAATCTTCAAATACACCAATCACTCGTGAGGCAATAAATGCCGTTACCAGATTGACCGACAACCAGATCCAACGGTTCCTTACACTCTTCCATACCGGAGCAAATAGATCCTCTTCTTCGCTCAGCCCGCCAAGTTTGAGCGCTTCATTTTCAGACTCCTCCCGGATAAAATCCATTACTGCATTGACGGTCACACGTCCAACCAGTCTCCCTTCCCCATCCACCACTGATGCAGAAACAAGATCATAACGCTCGAACGCATGTGCCGCCTGCTGCGCCTTGTCGTCTGGACGAAGTTTCAGCATTTCTGTAGACATCACTGCCGCCACCTCGGTATCAGGGTCGCTCACTAGCAAACGGTTGACTGGCAGGACGCCCTTGAGATGCTCGTCACGATCTACTACGAATAGTTGATCGGTATGTCCAGGTAGCTCATCTAGACGGCGCAGATAGCGCAATACCACTTCAAGGGTCACATCCTCTCGGATCGCAACCATATCAAAATCCATCAGAGCTCCCACAGCATCTTCTGGATAGGACATGGCGGCACGTAATTGCTCACGTTCCTCCACCGGTAGTGATCGAAATACATCATCAATAACAGAACGTGGCAAATCTGGGGCGAGATCAGCGATTTCATCAGCATCTAGCTGTCCCGTTGCGGCTACAAGCTCGTGACCAGCCATGGCAGCGATAAGTGTTTCACGTACCGCGTCGGAAACTTCCAATAAAATCTCGCCGTCGCGCTCCGCCTTGACCAAATCCCAGATCGTCAGACGATCTTGCAATGGCAAGGCTTCTAGGATATGAGCAACGTCAGCAGAGTGGAGTCTATCAAGTAGCTGTTGTAACTCTAGCAGACTTTGTCTGTGGGTTAGGGATTCGACCAGCTCATGCGATGGCATTTCCTGCATCTGCACAAAGCCTGCCATCAGCTTGTAGCTGCTCAGCAGATGAATCACCCGTTGCAATTGTACTTGCAGGTTTTCTGTTTCTCTGCGATTGTTTTCTTCAGTCATGGCGGATCGGCCCAACAACGAGACAAAATTTTCTGATTGTAAGTAAAATCAGGGGCTAGGTCGAATACTTCCCAATCAAAGCACTGAATGAAAGGCTATATTTCCTTCATTTATAGCAGCTAGATTTGGAATTATCAGCGTGGAATTGACGTTGAAGCCATCCGATTAAAAATAATATCAGCCTTTTTCAATAGCCATGGCGTATTGCGGTTAAGGTCATAAAATCTTGGACTGGGGACCATAGCAGCAAGACGTGCAGCTTGCTTTGATGTGAGGGCTGAGGCGGAGACACCATAGTAATAACGGCTAGCAGCTTCTGCACCAAACACCCCATTACCCCACTCTATCTTATTCAAGTAAATTTCCAAGATACGGCGCTTGGACATTACATTCTCCAGCATCAACGTAATAATTGCCTCCTCGATCTTGCGCCAAGGCGTTTTTCTTCCCGAGAGGAAGAGGTTCTTCGCAAGCTGTTGGCTGATAGTTGAACCACCCCTGACAAACTTCCCTTTTTCTAAGTTCTTCTCGTATGCTTTCTGAATGGCCTCAAAGTCAAAACCTTCGTGCTGCAGAAATTTTCCATCCTCTGCAGCAATGATGGCACGCTTCAGATGGGGAGAAATTTTCTCATACGGAACCCATTGATACTGCAAGACTGCCTCGGGTTTCTTCTCCCGCATTACATCCAGGCGTTCTTGCATGAATGCACTACTCGACGGATTATAGAAGTTCCAATAAACAATGTGGCCAAGAATCCACAGTTGATAGAGTAATACTGCGCTGGCAAGAACGAGGGTAAGTCGCCAGACCCATCGCTTAAGAGATTTCCCCATGTGTTATTGGATAACCTTAAGCCATCATCTTCATGTCTCTGATCGTAGCATCGCAATCACAGGTCCCGTTTCTGGCCTTAATCCTCGCCACAGTGAAAAAGATTCTGCCGCTTGCTCCACCAGCATACCTATCCCATCGGATAGGTGGACTGCACCTTGCTGCTCTGCAAACTGTAAAAAAGGCGTGGGACTACTTCCATACATCATATCGTAGGCTAATGACTCTGCAGCGAATATACACGGTGGTAATGATGGCAGCTCACCGTTAAGGCTTGCAGAAGTAGAATTAATAACAATATCAAATTCATGACCAGCAAGGTCCGCATAATCAGCTGGAATGACCAGACCATATCCAGAAAATCGCTGCTGCAGTTCGAATGCTTTCTGCTTGGTCCGATTCGCAATTGTCAACATCTTCGGCTGATGTTCCAGTAGAGGCAGTAGAGCACCGCGAGCAGCTCCACCTGCACCCATTAACAATACCCGCTTACCCGTAATCATAAAATCTAAATTACTTACGATATCACGTACCAATCCAATACCATCGGTATTCTCACCGAGAATTTCATCATTATCGAATACGAGTGTATTGACCGCCTGGGCAGCAGCAGCACGTTCAGTCAGACGAGTAGAAATCTTACAAGCTTCAAGCTTGAATGGAATAGTTACATTCATGCCCCTACCACCAAATTTCCGAAAGGCTTCTACCGCTACAGAAAAACCATCAAGAGGGACAAGGATCGCCTCATAGCGCATATCCTGATCAGTCTGTTTGGAAAATTCAGCATGGATTAATGGTGACTTGCTATGGGAGATTGGGTTGCCGATGACGGCATAGAGATCTGGCATAATGGCAATGATTAAGTATTAGGCAATTGCATCAATTAACTCTGGACTGGTCGCTGCTCTGACTATTCACTCAACAGTTCGTCCGATCGGGTAAATACCCATGTACGGGTGATATGTAATATGTCGGTATCTTGACTGATGTCAGATGGAAAAGGAGCAAATCCGTTCTGACCTGCGAGCTTAACAATACGTACCGCCGCTTCATCTAAAATCTTTCTGCCGGAAGAGCGATTGATTTCAACAGATTCCAGACTGCCGTCAGACTTGATGCCGACTGTGAGTTGCAGATTTCCAAATAATTTTTCTCGCTTAGCGGCCTCAGGATAATTCAGATTTCCAACCCGCTCCACCTTCGCTCTCCAGTCTTCGATATAGCGGGCGAAACGGTACTCCTGTGCTCGAGCACCGACAAATCTACGTTTTGGGCGTTTCTGATAAGCCTCATAATCCTTAGATATTTGTGCTTCAAGACGTGCGATCTCAAGGCTACGTTGAACCAGGTCCGTGGTATTTGGTGCATCCTGTTTTCGTGGTGGCGACTCTGACTGAATTTTCGGTTGATAGATGTCGTGCTTGCTATTAACCGTCGCCATTAACCTCTTTGCTTCTTGTTCTAGCTGTCCAATTTTTTGGTCGGCATTGACCACATTCGCCGCGAGTTTATTCTCTGGTAACAGAGGAAAGGGTGACTGGGCCTGGCGGCTGTCATCAGTATTGCCTCCACCATCCAAATTGGATTGGGCAAGCTTATCTACCATGTGGGGCTTTGAACTTGATTTACTATTAACCAGCACCACCTCTAGCGTGGTCGGAGCTTTATCGATTTTCGCAGATAGAGGTTTAAAGGTTATGCCGAACAATACGACCGCATGCAAAACCAATGAAAATAGTATTGCCACATTCAGCCGTGATGACGGATCAAGCAGCCAGTCCTGGAATGTGGCGAGATTAAAACTTGTTTTATTTGGTGTGGCGGCCAACGTTCTAGCGAGTTTTAGAGTTAAGCCAGAGAATATTTATCAGCATGCCCATTGTAAGCAACAACTGCGCGATTGTCACATACGTATCGGTAGCTTATGTGTCCATTCTGCGCATATACCTTGCATCGCATGTCAGTTCCAATAAGTCTATCTGAGAGATCTCTAACTCAACATGTGTTTCTGGTGGCATGTCTGGTAATGATGGTACCCGCATCACCAACGGCAAACGATCTAACCTCACCAGGCTCTCCTTCAGAACCTGTGCACCAGTCGTATTGATATTCTCCTGCAACAACCAGCGCAGACACCAATAGCGTTCCATGCTGCGCTGGAATTCTCCATAAGCCTCATAGACCGCTTCAAAATCTCTTATCGCTAACAACAGTTCATCACCTTCTCTGGCATACGGCGGCTCTTCTCTTCGCAGCAACGCGATTAATTGCCGTTGATTAATGAGATCTATATAGCGCCTCAGTGGTGAACTAGCCCAGGCATACTGAGATACTCCCAGTCCTTGATGTGGAGCGGGGGAGGTACTCATCCGTACTTTTCCTCCGCTCTGATTGCGATAAATTCCAGCAACGCCTCCATCAGCCAGTTGTTTACCCCACTCGGTATTAACAAAGATCATCAACTCCGCCACCACCTTATCAATTGGTGAACCGCGTCGACGCTCGGTGATCATGACAAAATCATCTTTAACGTTAAAGCTGTAATCTATCTTATCGTTGTTGCTGTCGCTGCCTTTCCCCCTCAGCGCCTCCATCCTGCTAGCGAAATTCCACAATGACCTTAATTCCTGCCCGAAAGGATGATCGATAGTATTACCTGTCAGAGTCTGTTCGTTAAAGTGCTTCTCAAGTGTGTCGTGTCTCAGATTTGCAGAAATTCTCACCTGCTCGATGCAGCTGTGCGTAGTAATTATGGTGAAGTCATCTGCCACCTCCAGATACATTGAAAGCACTGGGCACAGACGATCTTCACCAAGGGTGTAGTGATGTATTACAGCCTCTGGCAACATAGTGATCTTGTCACCCGGCATGTAGACGGTAGAAAGTCGCTTCGCGACCACATCGTTCAGAGGCGATCCTGCCCCAATCCCCAATGCCGGGGCGGCAATATGGATTCCGATGCGAATGCTACCAAACGGTAGTGGCGTTACTGAGAAAGCATCATCAATTTCGGTGGTAGTGGCATCGTCTATGCTGAAAGCAGCTACGTCAGCTACTGGCAGGTCTGACCAGGTGATCTGATCGTCGCTTCCGTTGAGTGAGCCGAATCCTATACCTTCTGGAAAATATTCCAGAAGAAATCGGTTGAAATGATAATCATGTGAGGATGGAATTGCACCGCACTTTTCTAGGAGTTTGGGGGCGCTTAGCTTCACTGCAGTACAAGCAGCATCTAAAGCCTTCCATTCAATGCTGCTCTTATCGGGTTGGTAGAGTAGTTCGGACAGAAGCGGCCTGAACTCATCTGGTAGTGTGAATGTAATTAATAGACTCACATATCGAGATTGCTGCTCTGCCTGGAGGCGTTTCTTATCTTGGCTAGCAAGCGCTGACTTAAGTGCCTCGGGTGGAGCTGCTTTGTATCTACCCCGCCCCTTTTTATAGAAGTACATCGGCGCTGCATGCAACCGAATCAGCACTGCTGCCGACTCCACTGGGCTAGGTGAGTGTCCAAAATAATCCGTCGCCAGAGTGTCGCTGGCGAATTCAACATCAGTTGCGCAACACTCCCAGAGGAAGCTCAAATCAATTTCATCTGCTGTTTTCTGCGCAATGCGCAAGAACTCAGACAGCGGTGGCGCATCAAATTTTAACAGCACCGACACGCCCTTTATTTTAGAGCGCTTACCATGCGGGGCCTCTACTTGCAGAGAGGTTATGTTATCGGCAAGGATGATTCCTGCCTTAAAAGTACCTTCCTCTTCGTAAAAAACATTCATGAGTTTTATTGCGGGTATGAACAGCGAGAGTGGCTGAAATAGCCGAGCCAACATTGGCTAATGCCTATGGTTAAGCTAATGCTTCGGCAGGAGATTATACTCCGAACCAACTGCCAACGCGTTCGCTTAGTGCGTTTGAGACGGGCTATGATGCCGTGACGAGCCTTGTCGATACTATTGACGAGGAAACATAATCGTCAATACTCTTGTAGATTCTGCTCTGCAGCGGCTAGCTAAGCTTTCCGTGACACTGTTTATACTTTTTCCCAGATCCGCATGGGCAAGGATCATTGCGACCGACCTTGTCATCTTGTCGAACGAATGGCTGATGCTTCTCCTGCCCATCCTGCTGTTCACCATCTTCCCCCAACACTTCTTCATAAGCCGCATGGTGGTATTGAACATTAACTGGCGGCCGCGTTGCCTCAGCCACCTCTTCCACCTGCTGCTCACTTCTGATCTGAACTGTCATGAGTATTCTAGTAACTTCAGCTTTGATTTCTTCCAGCATGGTGGTGAACAGATCAAAAGCCTCGCGCTTATATTCTTGCTTAGGATTTTTCTGCGCATAACCACGCAAATGGATGCCCTGGCGCAGATGATCTAGAGCTGCCAAATGCTCGCGCCAGTGGGTATCTAGGCTTTGTAACATTACCGCTCGCTCATAATGATGCATGACACTGGCGCCGACCTGCTGCACCTTTCCTTGATAATGATCTCTGATCACCCCCGCAACACGCTGAAGCAGATTTTCTTCATGTAGATCGGGTTCTTTCTCCAACCATTCATGCAGTGGTAGATGTAACTGATACTCTGCAGTTAAAGCCTTCTCTAATCCCGATACGTCCCACTGCTCTTCGACGCTTTGCGGTGGCACATAGAGGCCGATAAGACTACTTAGCACATCCTCACGCATCGCCGTGATAGTTTCTGAAATATCTTCTGACTCCATTAATTCGTTACGCTGCTGATATATCACCTTGCGCTGATCATTGGCAACATCATCATATTCCAGCAATTGCTTGCGCATATCAAAGTTACGTGCCTCTACTTTTCGTTGGGCATTCTCAATGGCGCGCGTAACCCACGGATGCTCGATTGCCTCACCTTCCGGCATATTTAATCGCTGCATAATGTTGGCTACGCGATCGGATGCAAAGATACGCAAGAGAGGGTCTTCCAATGACAGATAGAAACGACTGGAACCAGAATCACCCTGTCGCCCAGATCGTCCGCGCAGCTGATTATCCACGCGGCGTGATTCATGACGTTCGGTCCCAATGATATGTAACCCTCCTTGCTTTAACACCTCATCGTGGAGACTTTGCCACTGCATCCGTAATTCGGAAACCTTCTCCCCCTTAAGCAACTCGTTCAGACTGCTGTCTGATTGGATGCGGTCGATCTCGGGCTCCGGGTTACCACCCAATACAATGTCAGTTCCTCGTCCGGCCATATTGGTCGCGATAGTCACCATCTTAGGACGTCCAGCTTGCGCGACTATCTCTGCTTCGCGTGCATGCTGCTTCGCATTCAGTACTTGATGCGGTAGTTTTTCCTGATTGAGTAGTCCAGACAATAGTTCATTACTTTCAATTGAAGTCGTACCCACTAAAACTGGCTGACCTCGTTGGTAACAGTCTTTGATATCTGCAATGATTGCTTGATGCTTCTCATTTGTAGTGCGAAACACCTGGTCCATGCGATCGTCACGGACCATTGGGCGATGAGTCGGAACAATTACTGTCTCCAGCCCATAGATCTGTTGAAATTCATAAGCTTCAGTATCTGCTGTTCCTGTCATACCGGACAGCTTTTGATACATACGGAAATAATTCTGGAATGTTATTGAGGCTAGCGTCTGGTTCTCTTTCTGAATCGGAACACCTTCTTTCGCTTCTACCGCCTGATGCAACCCTTCCGACCAGCGTCTGCCGGACATCAAGCGACCTGTAAATTCATCAACGATAATCACTTCATTGTTCTGTACCACATAGTGCTGATCAAGATGAAATAGGGCATGGGCACGTAGTGCTGCGTACAGATGATGTACTAGATTGATATTGCTGGGATCGTAGAGATTCGTCCCTGGTAGCAGTAACCCAGATTGAGTCAATAATTTTTCTACATGCTCAAAACCTGCCTCACTCAGCAAGACTTGCTGCGTTTTTTCATCCACACTAAAATCGCCTGGACTATCCTCTTTCTCCTGTCGCGCTAGTTTTGGAATTAACGCGTTCATCCGGGTATACACTTCGCTACTACCTTCTGCCTGACCCGAAATGATCAAAGGCGTACGTGCCTCGTCAATCAAGATTGAGTCGACTTCATCAATAATTGCGTAGTTGAGGTGACGTTGAACCCGTTCTGCAGGGTGGTTCACCATATTGTCACGCAGGTAATCGAACCCGAATTCGTTATTTGTGCCGTAAGTTATGTCAGATGCGTAGGCTGCCTGCTTTTCGCCATGATCCATTTGTGAAAGAATCACGCCTACACTGATCCCGAGGAACTGGTAAATCCTTCCCATCCACTCAGCGTCTCTCTTGGCCAGGTAGTCGTTCACAGTTACTAGATGCACGCCCTTTCCAGCCAACGCATTAAGATAGGAAGGTAAAGTCGCCATCAGCGTCTTACCCTCCCCTGTACGCATCTCCGCAATCTTGCCGCTATGAAGAACCATGCCGCCTATCAACTGCACACCGAAGTGGCGCATCCCTAATACCCGCTTGCTAGCTTCGCGCACTACAGCAAATGCCTCTGGTAGCAAGGCATCCAAAGTCTCTCCTTCGGCTATACGGCTCTTAAACTCATCAGTCTTGGCGCGCAACTCTGTGTCAGTAAGCGCTTCCAATCCAGCCTCCAGCGCGTTAATCACACCCACCGCCTGATAATATTGCTTGATCAGCCGATCATTGCGGCTGCCAAAGATTTTCTTAAGCAGATTATTCAGCATAAATTCCCGATTAAATTCTGTTTAAACAGTCTTCCAAAAACAAAGGGGTGAGGTTTTCGGCCTCACCCCCACAGTAGATCATCATTTCAGCTTACCCAGTCGATTTTAGGAATCGTGTCGGATTCTGCGGTAGACCCCTGTGTCTGATTTCAAAATGAAGGTGTGGGCCGGTAGAACGCCCGGTACTCCCCACTTCTGCGATTCTCTGTCCCCGTAGAACTACTTGACCAGTTTTGACGAGACGCCTTGCAGCATGGGCATATCGACTGACTAGGTCATTGCCGTGGTCAATATCGACCATGTTACCATATTCAGGATGGTAGTCAGAATAGACTACAACGCCACCTGCCGAGGCTATGACTGGCGTCCCTATCTCAGCAATAAAATCAACCCCTTCATGGAATGCGCTTTTCCCCGAAAATGGGTCTATACGCAAACCAAAGCTGGACGTAAACCATCTTGCTTCAACCGGTACGAGAGTTGGTAATGTTTTCTTCTTAATTCTGTCATGCAGCAGAAACGTGTCGAGTGCACCCATCTTGTCGGTGCGATCGCTTAGTGCAAGCGACAACTCATTCATTTTGCTATTAAACTCCTCAAATGAAATGTCTTGCTGCGGCAGGGTGGAAACCGCGCCCCCTTGTCCCAGAGTCTGATTAAACAGAAACTCCTGAGGCTTGATGCCAGATAATTCAGCCAGACGCTCACCCAAACTATCAAGCCGCAGCAGTTGGGCTTGCATCTGTCCCATTCTGACAGCCATGGCGTTCAAACTGTCGCGCAGGTATGATTGGTTTTTTTGGTGCTCTTCCTGTTGCACGCTGAGCACTAGAGATCGGAGGGACGGGCTATCTATCTTATCTGCATAGCGTAAAGACAGATAATTCAACCCCATTACCAGCATTATAATTACGAATACGAGAGCTCCCGCCAGTAGCGCTAAATGCGTGCCCGTTAGGGTTAGAGTCCGTGCTTTTACCAGATTACTGGAGACTAGAATTACATTCATCTTATTTCCCAAATTCTCGCGCAGATATGACCGCACGCAAGATTGACTTCTACCTAACCACTCTCGGTACCGCTGATCAGCAAGGTCTATTCGCTCAAGCGAGTCAATTGACACTGATGCAACGAGCATTTACGGAATTTGTTCCGCCCCGATTATCAATATACTGCACCGTTGGCTGGATTTCCAAAGGGAATTTGACTATCTATGCTTGTAACGGCGCAATTGCAGCAAAACTGAAGCAGATTTCACCTTCGTTGCTTTTAAAATTCCAGCAGAAAAATTTTGAGGTTACTGCAATTCGGGTTGCTGTGCAAGCACATAACCACTTTACAGTTGTTGACAAGAAGATCGATAAAGACTTGATTATCGGCCCGCTTGGTTTGGACAACTTGAGTCAACTGGCTGCGGGACTACCCGCATCGCCACTAAAAAGCGCCGTTGAATCACTACTAAAAAAACAAATCAAGCCAGCGACATCTCTACATAAGGCTGCTTTAGCGGCGCCTACTGTCCGAGTCCCACAATAAACGATCGGCTTCATATAGCGCAAGGCTCTCGCTGCCCATGATTCCGCGAGAGCGGGAGTCGATGACCACTAAACAGCTTATTTTCCACCCCAAAGCTGGGGATAGTTTCAGTTATTTTCATGCATTGGCACTTGATCCCTAATTAACCCTACATCCAGCGAATTCCTCTATTTTAGCCCACACAACATCACAGAAATCCTTAATAACCTTTATCAATCAGCTTGTTTTCGTAGGAATGCAGGGATATCCAGCACATCTACCCCGGATTGTCTCATCGCTTCCACTGTTACATCGTGCCTTCTGTTGGTGCGGATTGCAGCAGGAATCTCCAACTCCTTCCAACTCGAAGCGTCTACCAATATTGCATCGTCGGTTCCGGTTCTGGTATGGATAATACTCAACGGTTTCGGCTGAGTACGGCTAACCACACCACCCAACCCGGTTGCCACCACGGTGACTCTAAGGTTATCTCCCATATTCTCGTCGATTACGGTGCCAACAATTACAGTTGCATCTTCAGCAGTAAAGTCTTTGATCGTGCTCATCACTTCATGAACTTCACGCATCTTCATTCCCGAGCTGGCGGTGATATTCACCAAAACCCCGCGCGCGCCGGAGAGATTCAAGTCTTCCAGTAATGGACTTGATACCGCCTGCTCTGCTGCTACGCGGGCCCGATCTATGCCCGAGGCGAATGCGGAGCCCATCATCGCCACTCCCATTTCCGACATCACCGTCTTAACATCAGCAAAGTCTACATTTACCAACCCCGGACAGTTGATGACCTCTGCAATTCCGGCAACTGCCCCATACAAGACATTATTTGCAGCCTTGAATGCGTCCAACATACTTACATCCTCTCCCAGCACCATCATCAGCTTATCATTAGGGATCACGATCAACGAATCAACATGCTGTGACAGTGCCTCCATTCCAACTTGCGCCGCTTTAAGTCTCTTACCCTCAAACGCGAAGGGCTTTGTCACCACCGCTACAGTAAGTATGCCCATCTCCTTAGCTACCTGTGCAACCACGGGTGCGGCACCTGTACCCGTTCCACCCCCCATACCAGCGGTAACAAATAGCATATCCGCACCTTCAATCAGTTCGGCTATACGGTCACGGTCTTCTAAAGCAGCTTCCCGACCAATCTCGGGGTTCGCCCCTGCACCCAATCCTTTAGTAATCGCCGACCCTAATTGCAGCAGTGTGCGTGCCTGATTACGCTTCAATGCCTGAGCATCAGTATTGGCACAAATGAACTCAACACCCTGCACCCCGTTCTGGATCATGTGATCTACAGCATTACCTCCGCAACCACCGACGCCGATAACTTTGATAACCGCTTCCTGTGTTTGTGTATCCATGATTTCGAACATTATGTTTCTCCTTTTATGAATTTAAAACGCTATATTTAAAAAGTATCCTTAAACTTTGAAGCCTAGATCTGACAGCCTTGATAACGAACGCAACACCCTCGCTCCGAAACTCTTATTTAAAAGTTCTAAAAATTCCCCTGAAACCAACTCTTCATCCTCTCAAGAATCTGTTTCATTGAGTTGCCCTGCAGTCGACCGTGCTGCTGACGCTGAAATTGCTCCATCCCAGCAATAATCAAGCCAACACCGGTCGAGAACCGTGGCGTACGTACTACTTCTGCCAAACTGCCCCGATACTGTGGCAACCCTAACCTTACCGGCATGTGAAATATTTCCTCACCCAACTCCACCATTCCTTGCAGGGAACTACTGCCACCCGTAATGACGATCCCAGATGAAAGTAACTCCTCGAATCCACTCCGACGCAACTCACCCTGCACTAATGAATAGAGCTCTTCTACCCGTGGCTCAATCACCTCTGCTAAGGTCTGCCTTGAAAGCTGGCGTGCGCCACGTTCGCCTACGCCCGACACCTCCACCATTTCATGAGGGTCAGCCATACCCCGCAAAGCGCAACCGTAGGTACACTTGATATCTTCTGCGTCTTTTGTCGGTGTTCGTAATGCCATCGCAATGTCATTGGTGATCTGGTCCCCAGCGATCGGAATTACCGCCGTATGACGAATTGCACCATTAGTAAATACCGCTATATCTGTAGTCCCTCCGCCTATATCGACTAGGCACACACCCAGATCTTTCTCGTCTTCTGACAGAACAGCCATTGCCGAAGCTAGTGGCTGCAAAACTAAATCGCGCACCTCCAAGCCACAACGTCGCACACACTTCATGATGTTCTGAGCAGCCGATACCGCACCTGTCACAATGTGCACCTTTACTTCTAGGCGTATACCACTCATACCGATCGGTTCGCGTACATCCTCTTGCCCATCCACGATGAATTCCTGATTGAGAATATGCAACACCTGCTGATCAGCCGGAATATTTACAGCCTTCGCGGTTTCCATCACTCGCTCTACGTCTATGCGCGACACCTCTTTGTCTTTTATCGCTACCGTCCCATGCGAATTGAAGCTTTTAATATGGCTTCCAGCAATCCCTGTATACACTTCACGGATCTTACAATTAGCCATCAGTTCTGCCTCTTCCAAAGCTCGCTGAATTGCGTTCACTGTAGTTTCGATATTGACGACCACCCCCTTTTTTAGGCCACGAGAAGGATGGCTGCCCATGCCAATAATTTCAAATCCACCTTCAGGTTTAACCTCGACGACGATGGCAACGATCTTTGAAGTTCCTATATCGAGGCCAACAATCAGATCGCGGTTTTCATTAACTCTACTCATCTATTTTATGTATCCTTAATCTCAAGCTGCTTTCTTCACGCTTACTATGTGGTTTTCGTGCTTCAGTGTTTCCTGTGTACGAACCGCAAAACCATTGGAATAGCGCAAATCAACATATGTTAAATTTCGATTCAACTGCTCGACGCTGCGGTCGTATGTTGAAACATAACGCAGCAACCGATCTTCCATTCGATCACGCCCTAACTCAAGCACAGTCCCGCTTTCTAGTTGAATTCTCCAGGCGCGTCTCGGCGACAGAACTAATTGAGCAATATCCTGCTGCAACGGCTGCAGTAATTTACTGAAGGCAACGTATTGCGCCGCCACATCGAAGGAGCTCCCAGTTGGCCCGATGAATATCGGCAGTCTCTCCTCACCCCCAACGACTGATCCGATAAATAACTCTCCATGACTATTTACAAGCTCTTCTCCGCCCCACTGCGCTACCGCTACATGCTCTTCCAAAGTTACCTCTAGACCCTGTGGCCAATGCCGCCGCAAACTTGCAACCCTTACCCATGGCAGTTTCTCGAATCCTTCACGCATTGCGTCCAGATTTATCGTCAGAAAATTACCTTTAATCTCACTTCGAACTACTTTATCTATTTGCTCCCGAGTAACGTGTTTCAATTCCTTTCCGCTATTGTTAGCGCCAATCACTTTCACCTGCATCACCGGAATCGTTGATGAGTTCACTGCCCATGATCCAATGGTGTAGGTTGCCGCAAGTGCAGCAATCCCCAGTAGTAGATTGGCCAATAGGCGTATTGCCTGATGGTTATCCCACATGGGCCGACTCTAGTATTGTCACTACCAGGTCCTCAAATGAGATTCCTGCTGCTCTTGCCGCCATTGGCACGAGACTGTGATCGGTCATTCCGGGTGAAGTATTAGTCTCTAAAAAGTAAGCGCTGCCGAGCTTATCTAGCATTACATCCACTCTACCCCAGCCCTCACATCCCAAAATCTTGTGCGCCTGTAGAGCTTGTTCTTGAATTACCAGTTCCTCTCCTGCAGGCAGGCCGCTCGGGCAGAAATAACAAGTGTCATTTGCAAAATATTTAGCTTGATAATCGTACAGCCCTCCCGCTGGCTCGATCCGTACCAGAGGTAACGGTGTTTCTCCCAGAATCGCAGCCGTCAGCTCTATTCCCTCAATGAATTGCTCTGCCAATACCACCGCATCATGCTTTGCGGCTAACTTGTACGCAGCTTGCAAGCCCTCTTCTACCATCACCTTGCTCAATCCTATTGTCGATCCTTCGCGCGACGGCTTTACGATAAGTGGCAGTCCCAATTCCTTCACCACCGCGGCGAAATCGCTCTGTTCATCGAGTACGGCATAACGCGGCGTTTTAATTCCTGCTGCTTGCCACAGCAGTTTGGTGCGCCACTTGTCCATCGCCAGTGCACTTGCCATGACACCGCTCCCGGTATACGGCAATCCCATTAACTCCAAGGCCCCTTGCACAGTTCCATCTTCGCCATATCGTCCATGTAATGCGATATGCGCTCTCTTGAAACCCTTCCGTAACAATTCTTCCATCGCCTCTTCGGCTGGATCAAAAGGGTATGCATCTACGCCTTTGCGTCTCAGCGCATCCAGCACTGCTTGCCCACTCCTGAGTGAAATCGCACGTTCGGCTGAACGACCGCCCAAGAGAACTGCTACTTTTCCAAAGTCATGATTATTCACAATCAAGCACTCCCGCCCAATAAATCAATAGTCCAACTTTTAAATTCATCGTTAATCATTTGGCCTCACCGATGATTCGCACTTCCTGTATTAACTCCACTCCGGTTCTCTTTTTTACCATTCTGCGCAACGCCTCAATTACCATTTCAATATCTGTGGCGGTGGCGTTGTTTGCATTAACAATGAAGTTTGCGTGCTTAGTTGAAACCATCGCACCACCGATACAGAAACCCTTTAGTCCACTCGCCTCGATCAATCGTGCCGCATGATCCCCCGGTGGGTTTCGAAATACTGAACCAGCATTGGGCAGACTCAATGGTTGACTTTCGATTCTATGGGTGAGTAATTCTTTAATTCTCTTTCGTGATGCAGCGCCCTCACCACTCTTTAGTCTGAACCACCCTCCTACAAACCACTCTTCACTCCCAATGCTCCCAAATCCAGGGCGTAATGCAACATGCCGATAATCTATTGTGAAGTCCTCATGCTTACGTACCTGCAACTGTCCGGCACGGCCAATCATCTGAACATTCTCGACAATGTCCCAAGTTTCGCTGCCGTAGCAGCCAGCATTCATTGTCAACGCTCCGCCCATTGTTCCAGGTATGCCAGCCAAAAATTCGGCGCCGGCCAGCCCATGTACTGCCGCATATCGCGCGACCTTGGCGCAGGACACACCCGCCTCGGTATATATCAATCCTCCGTCTGAACTCTGCTGCTCAAGATGCAGCCCTTTCAACCGCACGTGCAGCAAGATAAGTGTGCCGCGCACCCCGCCGTCACGTACCAGCAAATTGCTGCCCAACCCAACCATATATACCGGCTCCCCTTTCGGTAAAGCTCGCATAAACTGAATAAGGTCGTTCAAATCAGCTGGAATATAAACACGTTGCGCTTCACCCCCTACCCGCCATGATGTGTGCTTTCTCATCGACTCATTCACTCGTACCTCTCCGCGCAGGGCTTCTCCCATCCCCTTCCTGTGAAGCGCGTATGAGTGAGTCTCAAATTTATTAGGCTCTGTCATATTCATTCATGCATCCCACATCGCAGTATTTGATGCCACTGCACCCACCGATCCTGCTCCCATCACCAGGACTACATCGCCATCCTGCACCACCCTCCTGATAGCAGCAGGCATCTCATCTACTGTCTCAACATAAATTGGCTCTACCTTCCCCTGTATCCTTAGTGCTCGGGCTAACGACTTACTATCAGCGGCCACGATTGGCGCCTCACCCGCGGGATAAACTTCGGTTAATAACAGCACGTCAACGGTTGATAATACTTTAATAAAATCCTCAAATACGTCACGCGTACGCGAATAGCGATGCGGCTGAAACGCCAACAACAAACGACGACTAGGGAACGCTCCTCGCGCAGCTGCAATAGTCGCAGCCATTTCTACAGGGTGGTGACCATAATCATCGACCAGTGTGAAGCTACCGTTTTGACCATTCTCTGTTTTATCTATTTTGATCTCACCATACCGCTGGAAACGGCGCCCCACCCCTTCGAATCTTGCTAGTGCCTGGATGATAACCTCGTCGGCCACCCC
>CAJBQQ010000240.1 GCA_903957805.1 uncultured Pseudomonadota bacterium
GCTTTATGGACTGATCGGTTGGCACTTATGGCGCACCAAGTGGAATGCGTCGAAACAGTCCCACAATGCCCCCATATTAGCTGCCGAGTGGGAGAGATACGCCATACTCGTGCCCCTGATCCTTCATGGATTTACACTCTATCAATCGATATTCTCAGATGGTGGACTGAGCTTTGGACTGGGCAACGCGATCTCTTCCATTGTCTGGCTCACTGCACTGATCTACTGGCTGTCCAGCTTCTTCTACCGTATTGAGGGCCTGCAAACTCTGGTAGCACCTGTGGCCGCCGTGGCGGTTCTGCTGCCTCTGGCATTCCCTTCTCTACGACCACTCGCCAATACCGAGCTGCCCGCATTCAGGGCGCATATTCTGATCGCGATGCTGGCATACAGCCTGCTCACAATCGCGGCTCTGCATGCTCTGATGATGGCTGTAGTGGAGAGACGTCTTCACCAGCCGACCATGCCATCGGTGCTGGCCAACCTGCCCCCCCTTCTGGACATGGAGAGGCTTCTCTTTCGAGTGATCTGGGTTGGATTCATACTGCTCACTCTGACACTGATCAGTGGCGTCATGTTCTCGGAAGAGGTATTTGGACAGCCCCTCAAGTTCAACCACAAGACCTTATTTGGATTCGTTTCTTGGGGCATCTTCGCGGCACTTCTGGCGGGCAGGCAGTTCTACGGCTGGCGAGGACGGATCGCCATCCGATGGACACTGACCGGATTCATCATTCTGCTGCTGGCTTATATCGGCAGCAAGTTCGTGATCGAGGTCATTCTTCAGCGTTAGCACGGCCGGTTAAATAGTAACTGCGATGGGGTGAGTTAAAATTCAGAAGTACCCAACCCGTTGCATCCTTGACAAAATTCTCCCCCGATTCGATACTGAAATTCCTTCATAAGCATAAAGGCGCTTCTTGGAAGATATGCCGTTGTATGCGCTGCTGATCGCGCTGGTTGTATTGTTGATTCTGTCCGCGTTCTTCTCACTCTCTGAGACCAGCATGATGGCCGTCAACCGTTACCGGTTGAAGCACCTCGTCAAGCAGGGTCATCATGGAGCACGCCTAACCACTCAGTTGTTAGCCAATACCGATAGGCTGCTGGGTGTGATACTGCTCGGTAATAACTTACTGAATGCAGCTGCAGCGACCCTGGTCGCGGTGATTGTCTCAAGCCTGTTCGACCATAGCGACCTGGCGCTGCTGCTCGGAACGGTGTGTGTCACATTCGCCATCCTGGTATTCAGTGAGATCACACCCAAGGTCATCGCGGCCGCCTACCCAGAACGGATCGCACTCGCTTCGAGTTATGTTCTGTCACCTCTTCTGAAGCTGTTCTACCCGATTGTGTGGTTCGTCAATCTCTTTGTACAGGGGCTCTTGACCATCCTCCGTCTTAAGCCCGGGGCGGATAGCAATACCCACAAGATCAGCCTGGAAGAGTTGAAGACTCTGGTCTTGGAGGCGGGTCACTTCATCCGAAAGAAACACCAGAGCATGCTTCTCAATCTGTTCGATCTGGAAACGATTACCGTTGACGATGTCATGGTACCCCGCAGCCAGATCGAGGCGATCGATCTAGATGCCGATGATGCCGTAATCCAGAATCAATTGCTTACCTGCTACCATACTCGACTACCTGCCTACCGAGGGACACTGGACAATGTGACCGGTGTCATTCATACCCGGAGAGTTCTTAACCAGATGAAGGGTGGAGGGATCACTTCCGCCGGTCTCGAAAAGATTATTCGTAAGCCCTACTTCATCCCATCGGGAACCCCCCTCTTCTCTCAGCTACAACTATTTCAGGAGAACCGAGAGAGGGTCGGTCTAGTGGTCAATGAGTATGGAGAGTGGATGGGTCTTGTGACGCTGGATGATATTATCGAGGAGATCATCGGCGAGTTCACTACCCACTCACCCTCTCAGGCCGGTTCGTTTCTGGCGCAGGAGGATGGCAGCGTCATTGTCGAGGGTACGAGCCTCCTGAGGGATCTGAACCGAAAGCTTGGGATGAGACTTCCCCTGGATGGCCCAAAGACTCTGAACGGATTAATTCTGGAGTACTTTCAGGATATCCCCGAGTCCGGTACCAGTCTCAAGATCGCCGGTCACCCGATGGAGATCATCCAGACTCAGGGACGGGTGGTTAAGGTGGTTCGAATTCTTGCTCTACCCACTGAATAGAAGACATGGATGATGGATGATAATCATCTCAACTTGGTTGTCCTATGCCATTGATAATCGGCCTCACCGGAGGAATCGGAAGTGGTAAGACTAGTGTCTCCAAACGCTTCTCCGAGCTCGGCGTCTGCGTTATCGATACCGACCAGATCTCGCACCGACTGACCCAGCGAACTGGTGCCGCCATTAGCGAAATCAGGCGCGATTTTGGTGAGTCCTTTATCACGGAAGAGGGGTCCCTTGATCGGGAGAGGATGCGTACTCTAGTATTTAATGATGAACCCTCTCGCCGGAGGCTGGAGTCTATTCTCCACCCCCTGATCCAGACGGAAGCCTTTCGGATCGCCGCCTCAGCTCCGCCCCCTTACCTAATCATGGTGGTACCACTCCTTCTTGAAACTCCTGGCTACCGTGACCGGATAGACCGAGTCCTCACGGTCGACTGTGAAGAGAGGAATCAGATCGAACGAACAATGAAAAGGAGCGGATTGTCGGAGCAAGAGGTCCGATCCATCATGTCTGCACAGATTACTCGGCAGGATCGCATACAACAGTCGGATGACGTCATCACTAATGATGGTGACTTAGCGCATCTAGAGGATCGGGTAGACTCCTTGCATCTGAAGTATCTATCCCTATTGGATCAGAGCTAGCGGAACCCCTGTCGGACAGAAATCCTAATGATTAAGTTTAATTTGTAAATTTCTGTTTAATAGGGCAGAATTCGAAAAATTCGCTCCAAACTCAGGGCCATGCTGAAGTGATCTGTTACGAACACCCTCTCAACGAGCGCATTCGCACACTTCTGCGACTCGAGGACCTGTTCGATAAGATAATCTTCCTGATAGATAAGGACGATGCGATTGAGCATCACTCCGCACTTGTAACCCTATTTGAAATTCTCGATGTCGCCAGCCGTGCCGACATGAAGTCCGATCTACTCCAAGAGCTAGAACGGCAGAAACAGGTCCTAGATAACTTACGCACCAATCCAGACGTCTCAAAGGAAGCGCTTGATCAGGTCTTAAGCAATATCCAAGTCGCCTCCAAGAGCATACTCGCCATGGCAGGGAAGATTGGTGAGCACTTACGTGACAATGAGTGGCTGACCGGTATCAAGCAGCGTGTCACTCTGCCCGGTGGGGCCTGTGCATTCGACCTGCCCTCTTACCACTACTGGCTACACCAGGACCCAGAGCTGAGACGTAATGATATCAATGAATGGCTCTCCCCGATGCTACCGATTCGGGATGGATTCAGGATTGTGTTGCACCTCCTGCGCAATAACGGAAAGACGTTCCGTCACAAGTCCATTAATGGCACCTTTCAACAGACTGAGATGGGATTCGGACGTGCGGCCCATATGCTTCGGCTTAAACTCGAGGATGGTCTTCCCTGTGTCCCTGAAATCAGCGCCAATAAGTATGCACTCAATATCCGGTTCGTTATCTCCGGTTCAAAACAGAAGACCAAGTTATATGAAGGTGATGTCGAGTTTGAATTGATCTTCTGTAACCTGTAACTGATACACCGTCTTGCACTCTCAGTCATTTGGATGCTCATCTCTGATGAATGACTACTCATGAAGAAGAGCACAGTCAGCTGCCCCCAGTGCAACAAGGTCATCGTGTGGGACACCTCTAACCGTTACCGTCCATTCTGCTCAGAACGTTGCAAGATGACCGACCTGGGTCTGTGGGCTAACGAGTCCTACCGAATTCCTGAAACAGAGAAGCAGGAGGAGTGGGAGATCAAGAGTAGTGATTAGCCAGACCCACTCCATCTA
>CAJBQQ010000241.1 GCA_903957805.1 uncultured Pseudomonadota bacterium
GGCGCAACACCCTGCAACATCGCCAGCCGATTGAGCAATCCCGGCAAGGTGGAGTGTCTCGCCGGCGTCAACCTACCGATGCTGGTGAGGGCGCTTACTTATCGAAATGAACCACTGGCAGTGGTTGTTGAGAAAGCGCTGAGCGGCGGAAGAGAGGGTGTCATGCATATTCATCCGGGAGTCCATTGTGCAGACTAGGGAAGTTGAGATTCTTAATAAGCTGGGGCTGCATGCCCGTGCAGCCGCGAAGCTCACTCGGCTGGCTGGTCAGTTTCAGAGTGAGGTATGGCTATCGCGTAACGGCCGAAAAGTAAATGCAAAAAGCATCATGGGGGTAATGATGCTGGCAGCGAACAAGGGTTCCACACTGGGAGTCGAGATCACTGGCAAGGATGAAAACGAGGCAATGCTGGCACTGGTGGATCTGGTCAGTAGTTATTTTGGAGAGAGCGAGTGAGCTTCACATTGCATGGTGTCGGTGTTTCCGGCGGCATTGCCATCGGTCATGCTCATCTTGTATCGCATGTCACTCTGGAAGTGGCGCATTATGCAGTGCCGCAAATCGAGATCGAGAGTGAGGTAGCTCGTCTGGACAGCGCCTTTAACATGGTACGCGCGGAACTCGACGCATTGCACGCCTCAGTGATTGGACCTGCTGCTGCCGAGTACGGTGCATTTCTCGACTTGCACCGTATGATTTTGGATGACTCCACGCTGTCTGTTGCAGCTAAGACTTACGTCACTCAAAACCAGTGTAATGCCGAGTGGGCCATAACCCAGCAGATGAACGTATTGCTGGTACAGTTTGAACAGATTGAGGATGATTACCTGCGAGAACGTAAAGCCGATGTGGTGCAGGTGGTTGAACGTGTACTAAAGGCCTTGCTGGGACATCCTGGCTATGTGCCGCCTCCTGTGAAGCATGATGGGGACAGTATTTTGGTTGCCCATGACTTAAGCCCCGCCGATGTAATCCAGTACAAGCGGCACCGCTTTACCGCATTCCTTACTGATCTGGGTGGACTGACCTCCCATACTGCCATCGTCGCACGTAGTCTCAACATCCCTTCCATCGTCGCGTTGCACCATGCAAGACAACTGATTCGAGATAATGATCTGCTGATCGTAGACGGTAGTCAGGGCGTGGTAATCATAAACCCCGATAAACGTGTTCTGTCGGAGTACCGGTCACGTCAGAGTCAGTTGGAGCTGGAGAAGCGTAAGCTTAAGCGTATCAAGACGACCGCTGCTACAACGTTAGATGGTTGTTCTGTGGAATTATTTGCCAATATCGAATTGCCGCAGGATATCGAGCAGGTGAAGGAGAGTGGGGCCACTGGCATCGGTTTATTTCGCAGTGAGTTTCTATTTCTAAATCGGGATGACCTGCCAACCGAAGACGAGCAGTTTGAAGCGTATCGGACTGTGGCGCGCAAGATGCAGGGTCTGCCGGTGACGATACGCACATTTGATCTTGGTGCTGATAAGAATCTTGATAGCGACAAGCGTGTTTCAGTTAACCCGGCATTGGGACTCCGCGCCATCCGACTATCCCTCGCTGAGCCGCAGATGTTTCATACTCAATTGCGAGCAATTCTCCGGGCCTCGCGTCATGGTCAGATTCGTATACTGGTCCCGATGCTGTCGAGTGTTTCAGAGATTGATCAGACGCTCCGGCTGATTGAGAATGCCAAGCAAAGTCTACGAGAAGAAAAAATCACCTTCGA
>CAJBQQ010000242.1 GCA_903957805.1 uncultured Pseudomonadota bacterium
ATGCTACTGATCTCTGGTTACCTGGCCAAACTTTTAACTAGATGCTCCTCATCGTGCACATCAGTTCAGCCTCGGCGGCAATCTGACCTGCCACTTCTGCACGGGCAGAATACTTCCAGATGCCTCTGACTTGCCGTGTGATGGAAACCTTGAGAAGCAACTGATCGCCCGGCTGTATCGGCCTTTTGAAGCGGGCGCCGTCTATACCGACAAAATAATAAATTGAGTCATTATCCGCTTTCACTCCTGCTGTCTTGAGCGTCAAGATTGCTGCAGCCTGAGCCAGCGCTTCAATGATCAGTACGCCAGGCATGACAGGATGATGAGGGAAATGGCCAACAAAGAAGGGTTCATTGATGGTTACATTCTTGAGTGCGACGATATCCTTACCGGATTCGCAAGAGAGTACCCGGTCCACCAGTAAGAAGGGATATCGGTGTGGTAGGTATTCCAGAATCTCGTGAATATCCATGGCTGTCGTGGTCTCACCTGTTAGGTTTTCGGTTTCCTTTTCCATGATTATTTGTCGGCCAGTGCTTTAATAACTTTATCGGTAATGTCGATGCGCTGACTCCGGTAGACTGAATCCTGTAACTGCAGGATCAGGTCGTATTTCTCTGCCTCCGCGATCGACTGAATGATCTTGCTAGCATTCACTTGAATCACAGCGAACTCGTCATTCTGACGCAGACTCAGATCTTCTCGCAACTGCCTTTGTGCTCGTTGAAACTCACGGTTCAGGTTCGCGAGTTCACGCTCCTTACCGCGACGATCTATCTCTTGGAGGGACGTCCCCTCTTTCTCTAATTGTTCCTGCAGAACTTTGATCTGAGAGGTCATTTTTTTGAGTTCCTGATCACGTGGCAGGAACTCCTTCTCTATCTTTTTCTGAGCACGTACTGCTGGAGCCGATTCGATCAGGACTCTCTCGGTATTGACGATGCCTATCTTGATCTCAGCCGCATTGAGGGTGCAGGGGATCGCGATCGATGCAATGACCATGCAGGCAGCGGTTAAAATTTGTTGGTATTGGGTTATCTCTTTCAATTTCTTCTCCTAATGGACCATTCAAAAATTTAAAACTGCTGACCAAATTGAAATTGGAATATCTGCAGCCTATCACCGGGTTGATCGTTTATTGGTTGTGCGAGACTCACTTTGAGGGGGCCCATCGGTGAGATCCACATGACAGCAAGGCCTGTTGAATAACGCATCCCTTCATTTATTTTGTATTTTTCAGAGCCTCCCGGGCCAAATACTGTACCACCATCCAAGAAGGCACTTAGTCGTACTGACCGGTCATTCTTCATGCCTGGCATAGGGAACATCAGTTCTGCACTCCCGACCACGCGTTCATTTCCGCCGAGGGGTCTACCGAGCTCATCCCGTGGACCCAGCGCACTAATGTAGTAACCACGTACCGATGTATTGCCACCAGCAAAGAAATTCTTGAAGAATGCCAAGTTTTGTCCATTATAACCGTCACCTTTTCCAGCCTCACCATGCAGCATCAAGGTAAAGTCTTTTGAGATTGGGAAAAACCACTTGAGAGCGTAACTCGCTTTATAGTACTGAAGATCACCTCCCGGAGCGCCCGCCTCAAGATTCACTCGGTGAGTGGTACCACTAGTCGTCCATATTGCGCTGTCACGACCGTCACGTGACCAGCTGAGTGTCACTGGAAGGTTAGTGGTGACCTGACCAAATTCAGTCACAAAATCTTTATTACGTTGGACTGGGCCAGGATTCTTTATATTCGTTTGTTCTGCACCAAACCCAATGCCGATGGTATCATTTTCATTAACCGGGATACCATACCGTACACCAGCACCGGTAGTTGCGGTATGAAAACCACCCGCTAACTGATTAAATGCGCCCATATTAAGGTCACGCTGGTAAAGGTCAAAACCAGCACTGACTCCATCCTTGGTGAAGTAGGGGTTTGTGTATGAAAGTGAATACACCTTATTAATTTGGCCGGTGCTGACATTGATGGCAACATTCTTCCCGCTACCGAAGATATTATCCTGAGCGACAGAAGCGCTTAGTATGAGGCCTTGCTGCTGGGCATAGCCCGCTCCAAACATCACAGCGCCAGTAGGCCTCTCCTTTACCGCAATGTTGAGATCGACCTGATCACTGACTCCTGGAACTGCGGGTGTTTCCAAAGAGACTTCAGTAAAAAAGTTTAGTCTGTCGACGCGTATCTTAGACTGCGCAATCTTGGCAGTTGAGTACCACCCGCCTTCGAATTGACGCATCTCTCGCCGTATCACTTCATCGCGAGTGCGATCATTGCCGGTAACGTTGATACGTCTTATGTAGACTCGGCGACCTGGATCAATGAAGAAGGTGAATCCTACTTGTTTTTTTTCCTTATCGACTTCCGGAGACGCATTGACATTGGCGAACGCATATCCATCATTACCCAAACGATCGGTAATGAGCTTGACTGATTCAGTCAGTTTCTCGCGAGAGAATACCTGACCAGGAGCAAGCTTGATGAGTTTTTGTATCTCTTCTTCCGGCACTAGCATCTCACCCGCCAGCTTGACCTCTGAGACTGTGTAGTTCGCCCCCTCCGTAATATTTATTGTGATATAAATATCCTGCATATCGGGCGTGATAGAGACCTGGGTGGAGTCTATGAGGAGTTCCAGATAGCCCCGGTTCAGATAGTAGGATCTTAGTGTTTCGAGATCTCCACCCAGTTTTTGTTTTGAATATTGATCATCTTTGCTGAACCAGGTCAGTAGGCCGGGGGTTCTGAGTGTAAACTGGCTTAGTAATTCCTTCTCCTTGAAGGCATGGTTTCCGACGATATTGATCTTACGTATCTTTGCAACCTCACCCTCATCGATATTAAAATCGATAGCGACACGGTTACGCTCAAGGGGTGTGGTCGTTGTGGTGATCTTTACGGCGTATCTGCCACGACTGAGGTATTGCTGCTTTAATTCTTGCTCTGCCCGTTCCAGCATTGAACGATCAAAGATGCGCGACTCCGTTAATCCGGCCTGCTTCAGGCCATCTTTTAATTTGCTCTTCTCGAATTCTTTGGCGCCAATTATATTGATCTGTGCGATGGCGGGACGCTCTTCCACCACCACGAGAAGGACCCCATTATCTGACTCCAGTCTGACATCCTTGAAGAAACCGGTTGCATAGAGAGCCTTGATGGCAGCGGCTGCCTTCTCGTCGTCTAGCGTGTCCCCCACCTTGATCGGTAGATAGCTAAAAACGGTCCCTGCTTCGGTACGTTGTATGCCATCCACCCGAATATCCTTGACCACGAACGGTTCGATCGCCCATGAGACCGATGAACAGAAGGAGATAACAAGTGCGGCCAGGTACTTGATTTTCATTTTTAACTGGAGACAAGCCGGCTGATGTCGTTATATATCGCACAAGACATCAGGGCAAAGAGAAGAGCCATCCCGACACGTTGTCCCATTTCCATCGCATGGTCAGAGAGTGGACTGCCTTTGACGATTTCAATCGCATAGTATAGAAGATGCCCCCCATCCAGTATCGGGACAGGCAAGAGATTCAGAACCCCAAGGCTGATACTGATCAGCGCAAGGAATCCTAGATAAGGAGCCAACCCCATTTGCGCAGACTGGCCAGCATAATCAGCAATTGTAATGGGTCCACTGACATTCTTCCACGATACCTCCCCAACCACCATCTTCCCCAACATTCGTAGCGTAAATATGGACGTTTCCCAGGTTCTTTCCATCGCCTTAATCATTGATACGCCTAACGGGTAACTGGTCTTTATCAGCAGCCCTTCAAATTCAGCAGGATCAATTTTTGGTGCAATACCGATCTTTCCAATTTTCTCATTTTTCTCCGTGACCGTATCTGGAGTGACCTGGATATCGAGGACAGAATTTCCGCGATGAATTTCTAGCATGAGTGGCTGACCCGGGCTGCCTCGTATCTGGCCAACCAAATCTTCCCAGCTTGTAATCTTTTCATCATTTACCGATAGAATTTCATCACCCGCTAACAGACCGGCACGACTACCTGCACCCTCTGGTGTCACTTGGGCAATGATGGGTCTTATTGCGGGTTGGTAACTATTCAGTCCGATTTTCTTCAGAAAATCCCCATCCAGGTCATCGGCTTGAAAATCACTTAAATCCAGATTTCGCCAACTAATTTCCCCGCGTTGATTGAGAGTCTCGACGGCGACTAATGGAGATTTATCTACGACCTGTTCTAATAGTATCCAGCGTGCATCCTGCCAGGTCGACACAGGCTCTGTACCAATCTTCACGATGGTCTCCCCGGCTTCAAATTGCGCAAATGCTGCCGGCGTTGCGGGTGTTACCGGGCCTAGGACTGGTTTCATTCCGCTGACGCCGAGCATGAATAGAAAGCAATAGAGCAGGATAGCCAGTATAAAGTTGGCGATGGGCCCCGCGGCGACTATAGCGATACGACGTGCGACCGATTTGCGATTGAACGATCGTGGTAAATCCTCAGTAGCGACCTCGCCCTCACGCTCATCCAGCATCTTGACATAACCGCCAAGCGGAAAAGCGGCGATCACCCATTCGGTCTGATCCTTACCCCATTTTTTCTTAAGTAGGGGGCGACCAAATCCAATAGAGAATCGAAGGACCTTTACCCCGCACCAGCGTGCGACTAGGTAGTGGCCAAACTCATGGAATACGATCAGCACACCCAGTGCAACTACGAAAGAAATGATCGTGAGGAGAATCGTCATGCGATTGAGTCGACGTGGATATTTCGAAGGAAGATTTCCAGAAGGCAATCTGGATTTTTTTGACTTTCTAATTCCCTGCTAGTGGGGATATGTGAGCGGGTTGAGTATGGAGTGACCAGGAAGGACGAGGTCGGGGTCTTCTCGGAGGATAATATTCCTGACACTTTACACCAGGGAAGCCAGCCAATCATGCGCTGTTTCGCGTGCTTCTCGGTCTGCTTCCAAGACATCCTCTAGGGTGGCAATATCTTTGCGACTGACCGACTGCATGACCTTTTCGATCATGACAGGAATTGCGGTAAATGGCATGCGACGCTTTAGAAATGATTCCACCGCCACCTCGTTAGCAGCATTAAGGATGGCCGGTGTGCTGCCACCAGCTGCAAGGGCTTGGTAGGCAAGCCCCAGACAGGGGAATCGTTTGAAGTCAGGTGCTTCAAAATCGAGCCGACCAATCTTGAACATGTCCAGAGGTGCTACCCCCGTTTCAATCCGATCAGGGAGTCCCAAGGCATGAGCGATCGGGGTGCGCATATCAGGGTTACCGAGTTGCGCGAGTACCGAGCCATCCACATACTCGACCATGGAA
>CAJBQQ010000243.1 GCA_903957805.1 uncultured Pseudomonadota bacterium
GTGAGATACGGGTGGCGGAGGAACTTAATTCAATCTTTACCTGAGTCCGCCGAATACATGTTGCAGCAGTTTATTCCCCTGACCGATCGGGTCTTTTCGGATGGCACGTTCTTCTTCCGCCATCATGAGGTAGTAGCCCTCTAGAATTTTTTGTGTCAGGTACGTCTCGACATCCGGATCCGAATCCGTCACCAGACCTAACTTCTCTCCCCTACGCATAAAATCATTGAGCTGATTCAGAAGGCCCGTCTGGGCAATTTCTTTTCTTACGATGGGTAGGAGTTTCTCAGCAAGGGGGACAGAGGTGGCCTCTCGGAAGTACTGTGTTGCAGCATCATCATTCCCATTCAGAATTCCCTTGGCATCTTCAACGGTCATTCTCTTCACGGCATCTGCCATCAGTATCATGGCCTCAGGCGCTGCTGCGGTTGCGGTACGGTTCATGGCGATGATTAATGAGTCTGCCTGCTTCTTCATTCCGAAGCTACGCATCACCCCCTCCGCCTTTTGCAATGATCTGGGTAATGGAATCTTGACTCCCGCATTACCAAGAAATCCATTGCCTGTAGTCAGTTTGCTCGTCGCGGCGATGACGCCTTGGTTGAGTGCCTGCTTCAGACCATCAAGGGCCTCTTCATTGGAGAGGTTATCGATACCTGCTGAGTAGACGTGGGATGAGAGGAGGAGTAGACAGAGAAGAATTCCTGACGCACGGACCGGTCTTTTGAGTCGGTTATTTAGATGCGTCATCCTATTTCCCAATTGAACTAGACCAGACCCGATTCATGGGCTTGCTGGTCTGCATGGTAGCTCGAACGAACCATTGGACCACATGCCGCATGGCTGAAACCCATCTCGATGGCAGCACGTTCGAACTCCTTAAAACCATCCGGCGTCACATACCTCAATACCGGTAGGTGACCATTACTCGGTTGAAGGTACTGACCGATGGTGAGCATCTCGACAGAGTGTTTACGCAGATCACTCAGTACCTCAAGAATCTCTTCATCTGTTTCACCGAGACCCAGCATCAATCCAGACTTGGTGGGGATGGATGGAAAACGTGTCTTAAAGTCTTGTAGCAGCTTGAGAGAGTGAGCGTAATCCGCGCCGGGTCTGCACTGCTTATAGAGGCGTGGTACGGTCTCGAGGTTATGGTTCAGTACATCCGGTGGGGATGCGGATAATTTTTCCAGAGCAACGTCCAGTCTGCCACGGAAATCCGGCACCAGTACCTCGATCTTTGTTTGGGGAGAGTGCTCACGAACCTGTCTGATGCAGTCCACAAAATGCTGAGCACCCCCATCTCTCAGATCATCACGATCGACACTCGTGATGACGACATACTTGAGACGCATTGCAGCGATCGATTGTGCAAGGTGAAGTGGTTCATCAGGGTCGGGTGGTCGCGGTTTTCCGTGGGCCACATCGCAGAAGGGGCATCGGCGGGTGCAGAGATCACCCAGGATCATGAATGTAGCTGTTCCCTTTCCGAAGCATTCCCCGATATTGGGGCAGGATGCCTCCTCGCACACGGTGTGGAGTTTCTGCTCTCGCAGGATACGCTTGACCTCGTAGAACTCCTTGCTGTTCGAGGATCGAACACGTATCCACGATGGTTTACGTAGCACCTCCGTCTGTGGAACGATCTTGATTGGGTTACGAGCAGTCTTGTCTGCACCCTTCTGGCGTGTCTCAGTGGTCATTCTTGCCTTCTATGATCCGTGTTTGTAATTTTTCTGCGAGGCTGCGACTTAACACCTCAATTCCATCTGTAATTCCGAGGTCATGGGTCTGGGTCACTTTCAGTCCTGGATACCCGCAAGGA
>CAJBQQ010000244.1 GCA_903957805.1 uncultured Pseudomonadota bacterium
AAAAGATAGAGAAGCCGATTCAGGATATCGATAAGTAGCTATGGACTTTCAGAGCATAACCTTTTATTTTTTTGCAACCGTGCTTGTGGCATCGGCTCTAGGCGTCATCACCGCCCGTAATCCGGTCCATGCTGCGCTATTACTGGTGCTGTCATTCTTTACCTGTGCCGGTCTGTGGCTGATGCTTCAGGCAGAATTTCTTGCGATCACGTTGGTGCTGGTATATGTCGGAGCGGTGATGGTGCTATTCCTATTTGTGGTGATGATGCTGGACATTAATCTTGATCGTTTGCGTGAGGGATTCTGGAAGTGGTTCCCATTCGGAGCGTTACTGGCATTGGTGATGCTGGCTGAGATCGCGATGGTGCTGATGGGGCGCAAGTTCAGCGCCGATCAGATACCTACCCCACCATTACGAGCCGCTGATTACAGCAACACCAAGGAACTAGGACGTCTGATTTATACCGAGTATGTGTATGCATTTGAACTGGCGGCAGTGATTCTTCTGGTGGCGATCGTTGCTGCGATCGCGCTGACATTGCGCCGTCGTGTCGGTCCCCGTTTTATGGAGCCGTCAGAGCAGGTGAAAGTAAAGCGATCAGACCGGGTGAGGATGGTATCGATGCCGTCCGAGAAGAAGGAGTGATGATGATTTCATTAAGCACTGTCTTGAGAGGGGGCGATTAACGTGGTCTCGTTATCCCATTATCTCGTACTCGGTGCCATCTTATTTGCGATTGGCATTGTGGGCATCTTCCTCAACCGGAAGAATGTGATCATTCTATTGATGGCGATTGAACTGATGCTGTTAGCGGTCAATATGAATTTTATTGCGTTCTCGCATTACCTGCAGGATGTATCAGGACAGATTTTTGTATTTTTTATATTGACCGTAGCCGCAGCTGAATCGGCCATTGGTCTGGCGATACTGGTCGTTTTGTTCCGTAACTTACGCACCATCAATGTGGACGACCTGAATCAACTCAAGGGATAGTTTCAGGGATTATAGGGTGATAGTCACCTTGATAGTCTGACGCTAATAATTGGATTTAATGGAAGAGATGCAGTCGCTATATTTACTAGTTCCACTCGCACCCCTGGTAGGGGCGCTAATCGCAGGTCTATTGGGCCGTGTGATAGGGCCGACCTGGAGCCACCGAGCGACCATTGGATTGATGGTCGTTTGCGTGGTTGCGTCAGTGACCGTCTTCATGGATGTCTTGCAAGGCAATACCTTCAACGGCACTGTCTACACCTGGATGGTCACCGGAGATACCCGTTTTGAAGTTGGTTTCCTGATCGATCAGCTATCAGCCACGATGATGGTGGTGGTGAGCTTTGTGTCTCTGATGGTTCATATCTACACCATCGGATATATGCATAACGATCCTGGATACCAGCGCTTCTTCAGCTATATCTCGCTATTCACATTTTCAATGCTGATGCTGGTGATGGCCAATAACTTCCTTCAGCTCTTCTTTGGGTGGGAAGCGGTAGGTCTGGTCTCATATCTATTGATCGGGTTTTGGTTTACGCGTCCGACAGCGGTCTATGCCAATATGAAGGCATTCCTAGTTAACCGAGTTGGTGACTTCGGATTTCTCCTTGGGATTGGATTGGTGCTCGTGTATTTTGGCACGCTGGATTATGCATCAGTATTCGCCCAGGCACCTCAGCTCGCAAATCAAACAATCGAAATTATCCCGGGGTCACCTTGGATGCTGCTATCGGTGACCTGTATCCTGCTATTCGTGGGTGCAATGGGGAAATCTGCACAGTTCCCGCTACATGTGTGGTTACCCGACTCGATGGAGGGACCGACACCGATATCGGCACTGATCCATGCCGCGACCATGGTGACGGCAGGTATCTTCATGGTGGCACGAATGTCCCCCCTGTTTGAGTTATCGGATACTGCGTTGTCGGTGATACTGGTGATCGGTGGCATTACAACCCTGTCCATGGCACTGGTTGCGATTGTGCAGAATGATATTAAGCGTGTGGTCGCGTATTCGACTCTGTCCCAGTTAGGCTATATGACGGTAGCGCTCGGTGCTTCAGCCTATTCGGTTGCGGTATTCCATCTAATGACCCATGCATTCTTCAAGGCGGTTCTATTCCTGGGAGCAGGATCGGTCATCATCGCAATGCATCATGAGCAAGATATGAGGAAGATGGGTGGCCTCAAGAAGTACATGCCGATAACATACTGGACCATGTTCATGGCCGCACTAGCCAGTTCAGGGGTTCCCGGGTTTTCTGGATTCTTCTCCAAGGATGCGATCATCGAGGCGGTCCATTTCGCTGATATTCCGGGTTCTAGTTTTGCGTATTTCTGCGTTCTGTCGACCGTATTCATCACGGCCCTTTATACCTTCCGACTGGTATTCATGACATTCCACGGAAAGCCTAGGATGGATCATCATACCGAGGAGCATCTGCATGAGTCTCCTTGGGTAGTGACATTGCCACTGATCATTCTCGCAATCCCCACCGTCTGTGCAGGGTGGTTGATCGGGCCGATGTTGTTTGGAGGATATTTCGGAGAGGCGATACATTTTTCCCCGCAACATGGAGCCGTTGCACAAATGGCAGCAGAATTCCATGG
>CAJBQQ010000245.1 GCA_903957805.1 uncultured Pseudomonadota bacterium
AGAATGTCACGGTACGACGGGGCGAGGTCGAGACGATTGAATACAACCGAGACAAGGGCCTTGCGGTGACCGTTTATATCGGCCAGAAACGCGGCAATGCCAGCACCTCAGACTTCTCTCCTCAGGCGGTACGGGATACCGTTTCTGCAGCCCTCTCCATCGCTAGATACACCGCCGCAGATGACTGCGCAGGCCTGGCCGATACGGATCTGCTCGCGAGCGAATTCCCCAATCTGGAGCTGTACTTCCCATGGGACTTGCCGGTCGAGCAGGCAATACAAATCGCACAGACTTGTGAGGCAGCGGCATTTGCGGTCGATAAGCGTATCACCAACTCTGAAGGTGGCAGCGTCTCTCTGAGTGAGTCGCAATTTGTTTACGCCAACAGCCTCGGATTCATGGGTGGTTACCCGACCTCTCGTCATAGCATCAGTTGTGCGGTGATCGCGGGTCGAGATGACAGCATGCAGCGTGATTACTGGTACAGCGTCGCCCGTAACGCAGCTGATCTGGATCAAGCAGATAGCGTGGGTAAGAAGGCGGGGGCACGGAGTGTTGCTCGGCTAGGCGCAAAAAAAATCGCCACCTGTGAGGTCCCAGTACTGTTTGAAGCACCCATCGCATCGAGCCTGATAGGACACTTTGTGGGGGCCATTAGCGGTGGAAGCCTTTACCGGAAATCGTCATTCCTTATGGACAGTGTCGGTAAACAGGTATTTGCGCCGGATATCCAGATCCAAGAAAAACCCCATCTCAAGAAAGGCCTAGCAAGCGGCGCGTTCGACAATGAGGGTGTTACCACGGTCGATCGGAAGGTGGTCGAGAATGGCGTCGTCCAGGGTTACTTCCTCGGCAGTTACTCCGCCCGTAAGCTTGGACTGAAAACCACCGGAAATGCGGGTGGCAATCATAACCTGATCATAGATAATGGTGCTCCGATGGCATTCTCAGAGCTCCTCAAGAAGATGGGCAAGGGACTACTGGTGACTGAACTACTCGGTCAGGGGGTGAACGCTGTCACAGGAGATTATTCTAGGGGTGCTGCCGGCTACTGGGTTGAGGGTGGCGAGATCCAGCATGCGGTCGAGGAGATCACCATTGCAGGCAACCTGAAGGAAATGCTGCCCGGTATCTGTGCAATGGGTAACGATACCCTGGTACAAGGGTCCAAACAGTGTGGATCCCTACTGATAGACCGGATGACCGTTGCAGGAGGCTAAGAGATCCACTTAATAAGCCCAGATAGTCCTTCAGGGTGCGGGGAGATCTTCATACTCATCCCAACAACCCTCATCACCTCATCCAGCATCCCCTCAGATGAATCTCCTACGTAAATTAGAGCAAGTCATCAACCGACTATCAGGACTATCCGGCTGGCTAGCCGGCTGGTTATGTGTGCTCATGATCCTCGTAGTATTCATCGATGTTGTTGCAAGGTATGCCTTTGCATCAGGATCCATCGCCATGCAGGAGATGGAGTGGCATCTCTTTGCAGCGATGTTTCTGCTGGGAGCGTCCTACACCATGCGTGAGGATGCCAATGTACGTGTTGATGTATTTTATGGACGCATGAGCCCCCGCACAAAAGCGGCGGTGGATATTCTCGGCACGGTCCTATTTGTCATCCCCATGTGCACCCTGATCCTCTACAGCTCTTACGATTTTGTGAGTTACTCGTATCAGATACAAGAGGTAT
>CAJBQQ010000246.1 GCA_903957805.1 uncultured Pseudomonadota bacterium
CTCAATAAAGCTCTGTCGATCAAGGTAGGCGATCGCGGCGAGCTTCCCGTCTATAGACATCATCGCCACAATCAGCACCATCGCCCAGAACCCAAAGACCACCTCAACCTCTCCCAGCAAGTGCCAGACACCGGCATGAGCGGGCTGTGTGTGGGCCAGATGCTCGAAGAACTTGGTCGAGAATGTATGGATAACCGCGATGCCAAAGAGCGCAGCACCGATTATTTCTAATGCGGCAGGGTTCATTTACACGTTATCACTATGATTTTTGGATACCATTCAATGGAGGATTACCCAACAGGACAGACTGATCAGTTGAGCATGGACGGTATGATACGTGAAAGCTTCAGGTTCTGGAAACGGCGGTGAGACGGGCTATTGCTAAACTTGACTCATCTCTTGCTGACCTCCATCCGAGGTTAATCTGCTTTATGGCCATCTCCCATATCTCTGACCGGTATCCTCCAGATGAAGATCAACAGGATAATTCCCAGAATAGCCATCATCAACTGCTGCCAAGGTTGGGGCAGAAACAGAATAGAGCTACCGAATGAGATCACCATCATAAGATAGATCCAACGCTTGATCCGGAGGGGGATGCTACGATGCTCGCGCCACTCTCGAATGATCGGGCCTGCGAAACGATTACTGAGCAAGCGATCATGGAAACGTTCAGAACTGCGGGCGAAGCAGGCAGCAGCCAAGAGTATAAATGGGGTCGTGGGAAGTACTGGCAACACTACACCCAATACAGCCAGCACCAGTGAGGCAATACCCAGTGTTAAGTACAGAATACGCACCATGCGTGAATCATGCGGACGAAATGAGCTCGCCCCACGTTCAGCCGACTGATCTTCCTCTTCTAAGTCTCCCTGCATATCCGTACCTTCATTCTAATGGGCAACATCAAGCCGGCCTTGAATGGGCTGTGATGACGGACTAAACATAGCGAGTATAATATACAAGAGCCTTCGAATTTTGAATGCCAACCCCTTGCCAGATCAAGGTTGAGATGGTGTGACGACCTTTCATGAGGAGAAGATCCGATTGAAGATGGAATCCTAGCTCAATCATGATTTAATGATCTAAATTTATATTTTGAGGTAAACATGACTAAATTAAATACCCTTCTTAATCTGAGTCTATTCGTAGTGGGTATGACTCTACTACCCCAGGCCGCATTCTCTCAAGATAAACCCGGAGTGACCGGTGTGACAGAGCTCGTAATGACCGATATCCTCAAAGGAAATGGGGCAGAAGCGACCGTGGGATCAATGGCTGAAGTTCATTATACCGGTTGGCTTTTCGACCCCTCCGGTCCATTGAATAAAGGTAAGAAATTTGACAGCTCACGTGATCGCAGTGGCCCCTTTTCATTTCTGTTGGGAGCGGGTCGGGTGATCAAGGGATGGGATAAGGGTGTTGTTGGGATGAAGATTGGTGGAAGGCGGATGTTGATTGTGCCCCCCTCTATGGGTTATGGATCCACCGGTGCAGGGGGCGTAATCCCACCGAATGCAACCTTAATCTTTGACGTTGAACTCCTCAGCCTACGCCAAGGGCCGACGCACTAAGCAACAAGACTACTGCATACACAGCAGAGAGTACGGCATGGTCACGGAAACCTCATGAAAATACACGAGTACCAAGCCAAGGAGATTCTACGTGGATTTGGTGTCTCTACACCTCTCGGAATCCCCTGCCATAACGTCGATCAAGCAGTATCTGCTGCAACCCAACTGGGTGGCAGCACCTGGGTCGTAAAGGCACAGATACATGCAGGTGGTCGTGGCAAGGGTGGAGGGGTGAAGGTCGCGAAGTCACTCGATGAAGTCGGTCAGATTGCCGCAAAGATGCTCGGCATGGCCTTGGTCACGCACCAGACGGGCGCACAGGGACAAGTGGTTCGAAGACTCCTGATCGAGCAGGGTGTCGATATCAAGAAGGAGCTCTATATCGGCATGGTGGTGGACCGCAGTAACCAGCGTGTATGCCTGATGGCAAGTTCAGAGGGTGGGATGGATATCGAACAGGTCGCCACCCACACCCCTGAAAAAATTCATAAGGTACTGATTAATCCGCTGACAGGATTGGATGATCAGGATTCTGCCAACATCGCTCGCAAGATTGGTATTGCTGAGTCTGCTATACCTGAGGCTCAATCCTTTCTGAAAAATTTATACCAATCCTTTGATGAAACCGATGCATCACTGGTTGAAATTAATCCATTGATAATCGACGGTGATAACCACATCCTCGCGCTGGATGCAAAAATGAATTTCGACGATAAC
>CAJBQQ010000247.1 GCA_903957805.1 uncultured Pseudomonadota bacterium
TCCCATACTGACACCGCTTACTCAGGAGGTAGAGCAGGATTGGGAAGGTTGTTTAAGCGTTCCGGGTCTGCGCGGTATGGTGTCAAGATTTACCAGGCTGCGTTATAGGGGGGTGGATCAGTACGGCAAGCCGATTGATCGCACTGTAGGGGGATTTCATGCTCGTGTGGTACAGCATGAATGCGATCACTTACAGGGGATACTCTATCCGATGCGTATTACCGATTTTCGTCTGTTTGGCTATACCGAAGTGTTGTTTCCAGGGCAGATGTTGGTGGATGAATAGTGGGCCACGTCAAGACTTTCTCGCCTACGATGGAGCCTCTTCAAGGCTTTACGACCACCAGTATTACCACTGCAATTAGAATCACTACCGGAACTTCATTGAACCAACGGTAATAGACATGTCCATGCTGGTTATGATCATGCTTGAAGTCTGCCAATAATTTTCCGCAGTAGATATGGTAGGCAACCAGCAGCACTACCAATGCCAGCTTGGCATGTAGCCAACCCCCAGAAAAGCCATAGCTCAGCCAGAGCCATACACCGAATACAATGGTCAGCACCGCCCCGGGTGTCATGATTCCATAAAAGAGTTTTCTCTCCATCACCTTGAAGCGTTCATTACTCGGTTGGTCACTGCTCATGGCATGATAGACAAATAGACGCGGCAAGTAGAATAGACCGGCAAACCAGGTAACCATAAAAATGATATGTAGCGCTTTGATCCAGAGCATGCGTTTTCCTTTTATGCAGAAGCTATAGGTTATTTCATCAGGCGCTATCGCGCCAGTACGATTTTTGTATACTATCATCCGAGCTTTAAATTGGAATACGTAACGTGAGGTAGAGGCATGAAAATTATTAAAACACGTGCAGCGGTCGCATGGGCGCCAGATCAGCCTTTAAGTATTGAACAAGTCGATCTGATACCTCCGCAGAGGGGTGAGGTATTGGTACGGATTGTGGCTACGGGCGTATGTCATACCGATGCCTACACCCTCTCTGGAAAAGACCCTGAGGGTAGATTTCCAACGATCCTTGGTCATGAAGGAGGAGGTGTCGTCGAAGCGCTGGGTGAGGGTGTGACTAGCGTAGCAGTCGGAGATCATGTGATCCCGCTTTATACCCCTGAGTGTGGTGAATGTAACTTCTGTAAATCTGGAAAGACCAATCTTTGCCAAGCAATACGTGCGACTCAAGGGCGAGGGCTAATGCCCGATGGCACCACACGTTTCTCCAAAAATGGGATCCCTATTTATCATTACATGGGAACTTCGACCTTCTCTGAATATACCGTTATCCCTGAAATTTCTTTGGCGAAAATAAGTAAGGAGGCACCCCTAGAGAAGGTATGTCTGCTCGGTTGTGGCGTAACAACAGGGATGGGTGCTGTTTCTAATACTGCGAAAGTGAAGGCAGGCGATACCGTGGCAGTGTTCGGTCTAGGCGGAATCGGTTTGGCTGTAATCATTGGTGCAGTCAAGGCCAGAGCAAAACGTATCATCGCAATCGATATCAATTCTGATAAATTTGAAATCGCCAGACAACTGGGTGCTACCGATGTTGTGAATCCGAAGGATTACGCTAGGCCGATCCAGGAGGTGATCATCGAGATGACTGGTGGCGGCGTAGACTTTTCCTTCGAATGCATCGGCGATGTCAAAGTGATGCGTTCAGCATTGGAGTGTTGCCACAAGGGCTGGGGAGAATCTGTAATTATCGGCGTTGCAGGTGCTGGTGAGGAGATATGCACTCGTCCTTTTCAGTTGGTGACTGGGCGTGTATGGCGTGGTTCTGCATTTGGAGGAGTAAAGGGACGAACCGAACTGCCAGGTTATGTGCAACGCTATCTCGACGGAGAATTTGAACTCGATACCTTCATTACGCATACCATGGGTTTGGAGCAGATTAACCAGGCGTTTGATCTAATGCACGCGGGCAAATCCATACGTACGGTGATTCACTTCAACAAATAAATGAATTCATTATTATTTAATCGCACGGCTTTTATCATGCCACCAGGTTTGTAGTGTGTCGACATGTTGGTTTTGACTAATATATATAAAACTCATTTAATCAGCATATTAAATAGCTGATAGCGGGTCGGTTTTATCTAATCGGCTTTATCACCAGTCTATTTTTAACCTCCTTAACTCCGGACACAGCCCCAGCCAATACTTTTGCCATATCGCTACTCGGCGATGAGTCGACAGATCCGCTCAATGTCACCACACCTTTCATGGTGTTAACGCTGATTTGTAGTGTCTTTAGACCCGGTTCGGCAAAAATGGCGGCTTTGACCTTGGCCGTAATCTCGGCATCATCAATCACCAGAACTGCTTTATTGCCTTGTCCGCCCAGCTTCTCAACTACTCTGTCAGTTGCAATACCTATCTGCTTGCCTGCTTCACCGACTGTCTGATCAATCTTTTTACCTGCAATCTCAGCAGGTCCTGGTTTGTCGCAGGCAGCAAGTCCAGTTGCGAGTATCACAAGAATACCAACCGCCGTGATGGAATCTCTTAAGGAATTCATTTTATTATCTTTTATATTTCAGTGTGTTTTTGAAAAAATGATAGGGCGAAAAGGTTGGTCTAGATTGATTGGAGTGGAGTTACTAAGGCCGAACAAATTTTTCGCTACAATTTAACGTTTGCTTAGTATAGTAAAGTCTTTTGCGTAGCCATGTAGTTTCTGGGTCAAATGGAGACGTTGTTTTGGTGTCAGCATGGCGTCAAGCTCCAGCATCATTTGGCGCAACTGCTTAACCCACTGCGCCCAAACTCGATTATGTTCCGCGGTGCGACCGCTTTCCCAATCGACTAGCCATTGTCTGAAATCCTCTTCAAGCTTTTCTTTGGGTGGTTTGGTTTCGAGCAATTCGCGCAGCACTCGTTGTCGAGTGGCACGGTGTGTATACCGATGTTCGGCGCTCTGTGGAAAGTTTTTAATCATCAAAGTGATTCGTTCTTTCTGGTTTGGTTCAAGCGTTCCGATCCAGTCTTCGATACGTTCTAATGATTTTTTTACACGTTTCTTTTCCAATGTATCGGGAGCGCCATCCAAGTGTTCCTTACGGAACTTTGCATTTTCTTTGGCAAATTTCGCGTCCATGACCCCAATTTGGCTCGCGTCCATGGTTCCTAGCACACCGGTTAGATCAGTCGCGACATAATGCATCAGTGCTTCTCTGCGCGATTCCACGGCACTACCAATCCAGTCTAAATCAGCCGGTTTGAGTCCAGTCTCGATACGTCTAGCGGTTTCTGTGCAAAGTAAGGCATATTTTGGTAGTTCTTCCTTGCGGTGCCAGGCATGTACACGTTGCAAATCCTTATCAAACTTCGCTTGCTGGTGGGTATTGAAATCAAAGTAATCGGAGGCAATCCAGCGTATCGCCATGTCTACATTATTGTAGGCCACGGTGATGACGCTGCAACCACTCAGTAGAAGTAGTAATAGCGACAGTATCAAATGACGCAATGAGACTCTGGTCGAGTGCATTATGACAATTGAAGGTGCAGTCGAGAATTAATCATCACTTCTCATCCACTGTATAAGAAGAATCACTCCTAGAATGAATCCAAGACCCAAGATAGCTTTTATAAATTCCTTGGCGAACCAGAACACCATAGACTCATATAGA
>CAJBQQ010000248.1 GCA_903957805.1 uncultured Pseudomonadota bacterium
CGAAGCCAAACTGTATCGGTACACTTGCTCGTGATTGCCAGAGTTGCCAATGGGTCACTCCACAAGATGGGATGAGAAGGTTCTGTAGCGATCACTGCACATCCTTCTGGAAGGGACAGCTCCTCGGCACGTTGGTTGATGAGTGTTGCAAGTTGCTTCGATGGGTCATCGTAAGACCCCTCATCAAGATCAATATGAAGTAGTGCAAGTATCTTGATCGGCTTTAATCCAATCCATCCAGCGGGTAAAGAGAATCGGATAGGCGTCCCAAAAAGACTGGCGTCACTATGATGTCTAGTCACATGGCCACTGCCATCTGGAAGCTTTTTTATGGTGAATCCAGATGACAGACCCTCATAGGAAACGACACTCTTCGGTGGAGCGCTCATGTTGTGCAAGAGACTTGTGTGATCGCTCATGCCGCCCTCAACTGATCATCAGTACGGGCGAATGCAGTAAAGGCATTTTCTGCATCTTGCGGGGTTGCTAATTGTTTCTTAGCAAATAGGGAGGCCAATGCATTCGCCTGCAAGTGAGCACGAGGCTCATTCGGATTCAGTTTAGACAGTAAGTCCTTTATCCGGCTCCATGTGATGTACCTTGCATCTCTTGAGTGCACTGTTTCGCTGAAACTTTCTGGTGAGGCGATCCCACGGTATGACTCACCCGCCTGAGCAGCGATGGCGGCATTTAATCGTCCAACCGCTCCAGTTTCAAAGAGGTGCACGATTGCTGCCTCGCGCGAACCGTGTGGCAGTTGAGCCAATGCATCTGCAGTAACCCTCGAGAATTCAGACTTCGGTAGCTTGGTCGCTTTGACGGCGAGTTGAATCCTCTCCAACGGACTTGAAGCACATAGGATGGCCCGTAGCGGGTCCTTCAATGAGAGGTGAATGGACCTGATGGCCTCCTTATGTGCCGACAATAACTTCACTTCAGGGATTGCTATGCCCTGTGCCCGTTGAGGAAGGCTGCTACGTAACGCAACCAGAGTGACATCGGATAGACCAACATTCGGATTAATGGCGAGTGATGCCGCATTAATAGCGAGTATGTTTCGATACAGCAAGGTTGCCCGTCTCGGACTGAGTAATAGCCCAGCTTGTGCAAGAAGGGCGATGACCAGCTGAACATACTGTGCAATACCGCTTGTGAAGGTTGTATCCAATCTCGACAGAATCTTCTCTGTTCGAGATATGACCTCTTGTAGATAACGAGCCTCCGACTGACTGATCGGTTTTTCTTCAGTCTGGATGACATCGAGTTGTTGGGCGAGGGTGAACTGAGCCCATGTTGGCATATCGACAATAAATGCAAAACGGTCTGCCAAGGCGGCATCTAAAGGTTCAGATCCAGAGTAACCATTGTCATCATCGTCCGTTGTCGGCGGATTCATTGCTGCCCATCGGTATCTCAGTCCATCTAGAGAGATTCCCTGAACCTTGCGCTCATGAATGATTGGGAATAGTTTGTTCTGAATGTCAGGACGACACCGACTAATCTCGTCAAAGATAACTGCACCCGCACCCCAGATTGAAGCGGGTGTGCGGACATACTGAAGGGTCCCATCTTTACCGGGCAGTGGGAAGCCGACAAGGTCATCGAAGTTAAGCAGGCTGGCATTGTAATGTCTGAACTCTAACCCAAGTGCAGATGCCACCCGAGTCAAGAGCAAGCTCTTTGCGGTTCCATGTGCCCCAATTAATAAAAGCGGGCTTCCGGTCACAAGCGCTGCGAGGAGTGGTGCCTCGATACTTGATAGTCCGATCAGACCGATCCGTTCAAGCCAACCTCTATTAGAATTCGCAGCGAAATCACCGGTCTTTGAATTGATACGTGCCATTACTATTCTCCTATTTAGTCAGTTTTGCGGTATGCACGGGCTGACAAGTTGGAAGTAAATCCCCCGTTGGACGTGGTTTCCCTCATCCGGTGTTGCAAGTCTTTGATTGGCTTTAAAACAGAAAAGCCTCCCAGAAGGAGGCTGACGCTGATCCCGCTTGGTTACCCTGTTCAAGGGTCACATGTGCCTTTCGGCGAACCACCTTGCCCGGGTGGGGCAGGTTGGTGAGGGCGTCAGCCCAAACTCTTAATGAATTTTAATAATACTTTACAGTGGACTGTTTGTCAATAAAACTAATTCTAAAACTAACTCTATCTATTTGATTCTTATGAAGAAAAGCATCATCCGGCTCATTATTTTTCTTGTCATTAATGAGTTATTTGCAAACATCTATTGAACCGAATGGACTATAGC
>CAJBQQ010000249.1 GCA_903957805.1 uncultured Pseudomonadota bacterium
CATCGGTGGTCTGTCGGTGGGGGAGCCAAAGGAGGATATGCAACGCATACTCAAACATATCGCGCCGCAACTGCCGACTGACAAACCACGTTACTTGATGGGGGTTGGAACCCCGGCAGATATCGTCCACGCCGTGGCCCAGGGGGTGGACATGTTTGATTGTGTATTGCCGACTCGCAATGCACGTAACGGTTGGCTATTCACTCGTAATGGGGTGATTAAGTTACGCAATAGTAAATACCGACTGGATACCGCATCACCGGATGAACAATGTGGTTGTTATACCTGTCAAAATTTCAGCCTAGCTTACCTTCACCACTTGCAGAGGATCAATGAGATCCTGGGTGCCCGGTTGAATACCCTTCACAATCTTTATTACTACCAACAGTTGATGGGCGATATTCGTAACGCTATCGAGGCTGGCCGGTTCGAGGAATTTAAGCAAGGATTTCAAGCCAGTGCTGCATCATGTTAGAATCTGCATCTTTGCCTCTTTTAAGTTAGTTCTTGGAGAATATCATGTTGATTAGTGAAGCTTACGCTCAGGCTGCGGCTGCCCCACCCGGGGGAGACCTCCTGACGACGCTGCCGATGATCGTTATCATTTTTGCCCTGTTCTACTTCATAGTAATCCGTCCGCAATCGAAGCGCACAAAAGAACAGAAACTAATGATAGATGCGCTTCAGAAGGGTGACGAAGTTGTATCGAGCGGAGGGGTGCTGGGCCGAGTGGTCAAGATCAGCGGGAACTACATAGTGCTGGAGATTGCCGCGAGTACTCAGATCACTGTACTTAAGTCATCCGTTCAGACACTCTTGCCAAAAGGCACACTAAAGACCGTCGAGAAGGATTAATCAATCCCAAGAAGATGATTCGTAAAGGTTAGAAAATAACCCTGTAGTCATCTTTTTTAATTCGTCTCTCACCCAAAAAATGAACCGTTATCCCTTCTGGAAGTACCTGATCATTCTGGTCTCGGTCCTGCTTGGACTGCTCTACACTTTACCCAATTTTTTTGGTGAATCACCTGCGGTACAGGTATCACCACTGCGCTCTGCAGTGAAGGTCGATACCGTACTGTTGCAACGTGTTGAAGATGCCCTGAAGAAGGCTGACCTAGCCCCTAGCGGAATGTTTCTGGAAGCGGGAGGTATCAAGGCTCGTTTTGCTGATACAGATATGCAGCTCAAGGCGAAGGATGTGCTGCAGGCGGCATTGGGGGCAAATTATGTGGTGGCACTGAATCTACTCCCCAACTCTCCTCAATGGCTGACCAACATCCGCGCATTGCCGATGTATCTAGGACTCGATCTGCGTGGAGGAGTGCATTTTATGTTGCAGGTAGACATGAAGGGTGCACTCACCAAGGCACTTGATCGTCATAGTGCCGATATCCGTGGTAGTTTGCGCGAGCAAAAGATCCAGTACGCTGGACTTGATAAGGAAGGCTCGCAGATCACTGTCAAATTCCGCGACACGGAATCACGCTCCAAAGCGGAA
>CAJBQQ010000250.1 GCA_903957805.1 uncultured Pseudomonadota bacterium
ATGAAGCCAGTCTGAAGAAGATGGAAGACTTCTTTGCCAGCCATGGTCATGTCTCCACCTTCACGGGTCGAGTGATACCGGTGGTGCGTCAGTACATCTCGTTACCAGCGGGTCTGGCGCGGATGAACCTGATGGTCTTTAGTTTTTATACAAGTCTTGGGGCGGGGATTTGGGTCGCTATTCTCGCATTGCTAGGGTATTACATTGGCGGTAACGAGCTACTCATCAAGGAGTATCTTCGAGACATCATCATTACTCTAGTCGTTAGCATCATTATCGGCATTGCCGGCTACCTGCGCTGGCAGCGCCACAAAGGTTGCTAGCGTTCTACGTTCAGTCCTTGGACCCCAATTGAAGCGCCCGTTGACAAGACTCTGCTAGCTCTTCTTTTGACTGCTCGAGTCCTAACCATCCTTGCAGATTGTTCAGTGCAATCTCGGCCAATACCTGTATCCAGTCGTCGCGCTCGTTCAGGCAAGGGATGTAATGAAATTCATGGCCACCAGCTTGCGTGAAGAGGGCCTTACCTTCCATGGCAATCTCCTCCAATGTTTCAAGGCAGTCAGAAACAAAGCCCGGGCAGACCACGTCCACACGTCGGGTATTCTGTTGACCGAGTTGTGTCAATATTTCTGTGGTGTAAGGTCTCAGCCATTCGGTTTTGCCGAAACGGGATTGGAAACAGATCTGGTATTGGTCAGAACTTAGTTCCAATGCATCGGCCAGTAATCGCCCTGTCTTTTGACATTCACAGTGATATGGATCCCCCTTGTCTAGGGTGAAACGTGGCACCCCATGGAAACTCATCACCAGCTTGTCAGGTCTACCTTCATTGTGTGACCAGTAGTCACGGACATTCTGTGCCAATGATGCAATATAGCCGGGATGGTCGTGATAGTGTTTTACTGTGCGGATGGCAGGAGCGTTACGCATCTTCCCTAGTTCTGAGAAGACTCCATCAAATGCCGATGCGGTGCTGCTGGCTGCATATTGAGGATAGAGTGGCAGTACTAGTATGCGCTCACACCCATTCTCTTTCATACGTTCTAATACCTCAGAAACCGAAGGGGTGCCAATACTCATGGCGTACTCCACCATGGGAGCAGGATGGAGGCGTCTACCCAAGAGGTCACGCAGTAGATGAGTCTGGCGTTCGGTATGAACTTTCAGCGGAGAGCCTTCCGGCATCCATACTTGGGCATACTTTTTTGCGGACTCTTTGGGGCGAGTATTGAGGATGATAACGTTCAAAATTGGCCACCACAGCCAGCTTGGCATCTCCACTACACGTTGACTGCTGAGGAATTGCTTGAGGTAGGGGCGCAGTGCTTCGGCAGTAGGCGCTTCTGGGGTACCGAGGTTGATCAGCAGAATTCCAGTCTGACTGGGGGTGCCGTGGCGATAAGCGGGTTCAGGTGACATTTGCATAGTATTGGGTATTGAGCAGATAGTCTGAGGGAGTATGGTAATGGTTACTCTGGATGAGTGGCCTAGTGTTGTGACAGCGCGCTGGAGAGTAGTCGGGCAGTGACATCTACGATCGGAATGACGCGCTCGTAGGCCATGCGAGTAGGGCCGATTACGCCAACGGTGCCGACAATCTGACCATCTACCTCGTAGGGGGCAGTAACGACACTGAACTCGTCTAGGGCCACCAGATCCGACTCTCCGCCGATGAAGATTTGCATGCCCTGAGCCTGGCGACTGAGCTCTAGTAATTGGAGCAACGCGGTCTTACGTTCGAACAGGTCAAATAATTTTTTCAGGCTATTCATATTGCCGGCCAGGTCATGCACATTTAGCAGTTTGCGCTCTCCTGCCATCACCATAGCTTCGCCACTACTTTCCCTGATAGCCTCACCACCCACTTCAATGGCCGCGGTCATGAGATCAGTCATATCATGGCGTAACTGTTTCATCTCACCCTGGAGGCGGGTGCGGATATCATCCAGATCGAAACCGGCGTAATTTTGATTGATGAAATTCGCCGCCTCTATCAATTCAGAAGGAGTATAGATCCTGTCGGTGAAGAGAACTCGGTTCTGTACATCACCTTCAGGTGTGACGATGATGAGTAGAATACGTTTCTCAGATAAGGCCATGAACTCGATATAGCGGAATACCGAGCCGCTGCGCTTGGGAGTGACTACCACCCCTGCAAAATGGGTTAACTCTGATAGCAACTGTGAGGCAGAGTTGATCAGACGTGACGGATTGTCCAGGTGTAGTTGGTCTTCTAGATGGTGGATCTCAACACTATCTAGTGGCTTTACCACCAACAAAGTATCCACGAAGAAACGGTATCCGCGCGGAGTCGGTATACGTCCGGCAGAGGTATGCGGGCTGGTAACAAACCCCATCTCCTCTAGGTCAGCTATCACGTTCCGAATAGTGGCTGGGCTCAGGTCCAACCCGGAAAATTTTGAGAGCGCGCGGGAGCCTACCGGTTGACCTTCGGTGATATAGCGTTCGACCAGGGTCTTCAGCAGGATTCTGGCGCGTTGGTTAAGCATGAGCTCATTCTACACTAGGATTTAGGTAGGGCAGGGGTGGCTAACCATAATTCAGAATTTTTTGTCACCCCCCAGTCTGATATGGTTTAATCTCAAGCAATAATGGCTCAACTTGCCTGCATTCTATTAATTATTCATATCCAGAGATGACCGCTCTATTTAAGACTATAGCCCTGATCGGTAAGCAAAATAATCCGGAGATTGCGTCTCCTCTTTTGCGTCTCGGACAGTATTTGCACGACCGAGGTACTGAAGTTCTTCTGGACTGCGTTACCGCTTCAGAAGTGGTAGCAAAGAATTATCCTGCGCTTGCGATTGAGGAGATTGGCGCGCGTGCTGATATTGCTATTGTTCTGGGTGGTGATGGCACCATGCTGAATATTGCGCGTAAGCTCGCACCCTTCGACGTGCCACTGGTGGGCATTAATCAGGGACATCTTGGTTTTCTCACTGACCTCTCCATCGAGACCATGCTGGAAAGCGTTGGGAACATGCTCGATGGAAGCTATGTTACCGAGAGAAGGATGTTGCTATCTGCTGAAGTTATACGGAGTGGAGTCAGTGTATTCAGCGCAATTGCATTAAATGATGTGGCTGTGAACAGAGGTAGCGGTGGCAACATGATCGAGTTCGAGGTGCATATTAATGGCGAGTATGTTTACTCCCTTCGTGCTGATGGGCTAATCGTCGCGACACCCACGGGTTCTACAGCATACGCATTGTCATCTGGAGGACCGATCCTGCACCCTAGTCTTGACCTGCTCGCGTTGGTGCCGGTGAGCCCCCACACCCTAAGCAATCGCCCTATCGTTGTAGGGCCTGAAGCAGTCGTTGAGATTTTGATACACCGCACCGCAGACGCACGAGTTCACTCCGACAGTCATTTCCATTTCGACCTGCAGGAGAATGATAAGGTTGTCGTGAGTCGTTCAGCGCATACGGTAAGACTGTTACATTCCGCCGATCATAGTTATTACCGCATGCTGCGCGAGAAGCTTGGTTGGAGCGGGTTTCCACAAAAAAAAGCGTGAACTCTCTACCATGCTAAGGTTCTTGAGTATTCAGGATTTTGTCATCGTTGACCGGGTGGGGCTCGAATTTCCACCGGGCTTCACCGTTCTCACCGGCGAAACTGGTGC
>CAJBQQ010000251.1 GCA_903957805.1 uncultured Pseudomonadota bacterium
CAACGCGCATTGCTGCATAACGAGGTTCACACTCGTCCGGCTGCGCGCATACGCTTGCCTGCACTTGTAGTCTTCATCGCCGTACTAAACGAAGGCATCAGCCGTGAAGAGGAGTGTCAACACTTAAACCGCCTCCCCGGGCTGAGAAAATTAACACCTACCGATCTGCAAGGGAACTTCCTGCGCCTGCGTTTTTCGAATCACACACTGAAATGGGAGCGCCATAGCGAATTCACCCGTTACTCTTTAGTGCAATCACTCCCGCCACATGCATCTCTAGATGCGGCTGATCCTGAACTACTCTCTTCATTATCACTGGATGCCGAATGGCTACGAGGCATACCTGGCAGAACGATAGCAGCCATCAAGCTCGTGATGCTGGCTGAGAGCTTGGTTGATCCGGTGGCCATGCTAGATCGTGCTCGTCACTGGTTCGGTGACCATGCGGTGGTTGCATCATTAATGGGTCATGGTCATTCGATTGCCATCACCGACTTCCGCTTGCGGGACAGTGGTTTCGAACGCATGTTGGTATTGGCTCCAGCCGATACTAGCGAGACCCGTGCAGGACGAATCTCGGCACGGCTATTAGAGCTAGAAACATATCGGATGATGGCGTTGCGTGGTCTGCCAGTTGCCAAAGAACTTGGACCGATGCTGACCGAGTCCGAGTCCGTGTTATCAACCATCACCGCGCGCCTTGAGGGGAAACATGATAGCGACCAAGACCTGTTGGACACGCTAGTGTCGTTAGCGGCGCGTGTGGAGCGTGCGACTGCTGAACATGTGTATCGCTTCTCTGCCACACAGGCTTATAACGCACTTGTACTCAACCGTATTGCTGAGCTGCGCGAAAAACCGATACCAGGTACGCAGACAGTGGGCGAATTCATGCAACGCCGATTGTCACCGGCAATCGCTACAGTGGCAGCTACAGCTCAGCGGCTATCATCTCTATCGCAACGTATCGAACGCGCAGGTGGGCTGTTACGTACGCGCGTGGACATCGTCACAGAGGCGCAGAACCAACAGTTGCTGTCTAAGCTGACACGGGGGCAGGAGCTGCAGCTACGACTGCAAAGAACGGTGGAAGGACTCTCGATTGCAGCGATCTCATACTATGTGATCAGCCTAGTCCTTTACGCGGGGAAGGCCGCCAATGCGGCGGGTTTACCGATCAATCCAGAAATCGCTGCGGGTGCGATGATCCCGGTGGTATTAGGCGGTGTAGCCTGGTTGACGCGGCGGATTCACCAACGCTTCCATGCATAATGTAATCGGCTTCATGCTGATCCAGGCTGCGGCGGTATTATTTCATTTGTTCTTTTCGGTCTTCTTCTTGGCGACCTCACTTTTTCCTATTTCGTCTTTATTGGCATCTAGATACTCAGACATGGCGTCGTGATGTTTGGTCCATTCTTCCTCGCTGACTTTGCCATCATTGTTCATATCAGCCAACCGCACTACGCTACCGGGTTGTCACACAATCTGTTCTCAGAAATTGTATACAACTGATGCACGCACGGCAATGGGTGAGCCTGGTGTCATATTATTGTTGTTATGGACGGCTGCAATGTATTTGGTGTCGAACAGGTTTTCAATGTTAACTTGAAAACGCAGGCGCCTATCGATTCTGGCAAATATTGCAGCATCCACTCGAGTAAAGCCCTGCGCTCTAACTGTATTGTCAAGCGCTGCAAACATGTCACTACGATGGATCACGCCAATTCCCATGCCCCATACCGGGGTAAAGTCATAGCGGTTCCACATTGAGAATGTGTGTCTTGGAAGCTCCGCTAAAGTTGCGCCATTTTTGGCAGTGGTAATGTTTGATGTACTGAGTAGCTCACCAACCTGATAGGCGTATCCCCCCATTACGCGCCATGCCGAGGTAATCTGACCACTCAGACCGGCTTCGACACCTTGAACGACCTGGCCTTTGGTTAAAAAAGTCAAAGCAGAATTGTTTGGATCCACACTGATTACATTGGTGCGATCTATTTGATATACAGCTGTGGTGAAGGCTAGGGCGGGAAGGATATCCCACTTGATGCCAGCTTCTAGGTTAGTGAATTTTTCCGGAGCAAGAGCCGCAGTAGTGACCGTTAATCCAGTGAGTTGCTCGGCTGCACGTGGTGCAAAAGCCTTACTATAGCTGGTATAAATAGAAATCGCCTCGATCGGTTTGTAAATGAGGCCGAGCCGTGGCGAGAGCAAACCATCATCAGTTTTTAATTCAGAGTTGGTGTTTCTTTTAAGGAAATCCACTTGGAACTGATCATAACGTACGCCTACAATTGCATGTAGTTGCGGCAACAATACCATCTGATCCTGTACATAGACCGAAGTGATTCTCGTAACGCTGTGATTGTCAGCATCCGCAGCCCTGGTCGCGAAAGTGATGGGGTCTGAAGTAATTGGACTGCTGAGTGGAACACTTAGCAAGTTTGTACCGCTACTGCTGAAAATACCGTTGCGACGGATGTTATCTGTTACCTGGCGGCCCACTTCCACACCCACTGCAATTGTATGATTGATTGGCCCCGTGTTCAGGTTATAAGAGAAATCTGTTTGGTTAAAGAAGTTGTTTCTGGTAGAAGTGTCATTATATGCACTAAGATCTAGGTTCCCCGCATTGTTGACGGCAGAATTTGCAAACACATTCTGGTAAAACTTATCGTACATGGCATAGTTGGTGCGGTTTCTGAAAGTGAATCCGGAATTAAACTTGTGCTCAATAAGTGCATTGAATGACGTCACCGTAACATCAGCCTTGCTCCGTCTAGGGTCCCCAAAAAATGTTGATGGGCTCGTGTTGACAGGTGCGCCATTTAAGGATGGAATCCCGCGATCTGAGGTACGATGATCCTGGAAGTGTTCCATACCAAGAATAATGTTGGTTTGGTGGCTGGGTTTGAGCGTGACAGTTGGGCTGATACCAAAACGTTCTAGATTCACACCATTACGATAGCTACCAGAATTCTCGTACATGGAATTAAAACGTACAGCAGCTACGTCATTAATGGCATGACCAACGTCAACTGTCGCTCGTTTCTTGTCGAAAGATCCTCCCTCGAACGAGAATTCACGAATGGGGTCCCATCCAGCCTGTTTGGTTACTCGATTGATCACGCCCCCGGAGCCACCCCGGCCAAAAATCATTCCGTTGGCCCCTTTCAATACTTCGACTCGCTCTATGTTATAGAGGTCACGGAAATATTGAACGTCATCGCGCACGCCATCAGTGAAAAAATCTCCTGTCGAGCGATTACCGCGAAAGACAAGTGCATCGCGATTCCCTTCGCCTTGAGATACACCCACGCCCGGCACGTAACGCGCCACGTCAGCCATGCTCTGCATCGATTGGTCCCTGATTAATTCTCGCGTCACTACCGTTATGGATTGCGGTATATCACGCAATAGGGTGTTCGTCTTAGTAGCAGTGGTGCTGTACGCTGTAGCATACCCCCCCATGGCGCTTGACATCACCTTGACTACTGGGAGTACGGTTAAAGGGACAGCTGAGTCCAGGCCGGGGGTAGGCGTTGATGTCCGCTTTACGGTAAAGCCATCAGCTTGCCGTATCATTTCTAGATTACTGCCAGCCAACAAATGCTTTAATCCATCTTGAATGGTGAAATTTCCGTTTAATCCGTGTGTCATCAATCCTTTTACTTCGATATTACTAAAGGAAATTTTGATGCCAGCTTGCTTAGCAAAACGATTGAGTGCATCTTCCATTGAATTTGCGGCAATGCTAAATACCTGCGTATTGCTTTCAACGATGACTGTTGCAGCATGAACAGCATGGGTTAAGAGTGTCTGTATTAATCCAATAAAGATTAACGAACAACACAATATTCTTCTGAGTCGAGCCGTAGAATTGCTACCTAGGATTTGGATAGCAGCGTGACTTGGTAATGAGCTAGCAATGTTTGGGGTGATTATTTCTGGCCGCTTCATGGATCAGCTCCTTAATAGTCTACCTAGAAAATTGGCTGGCTACCCGGACTGGCGGACTGGCTGGCGTTGGCAGTGCTTTGTTATAACTATTTTGCTAAAAATTCAATTCACGAAGGAATGATAATGATTATCGTTACGGATGTCAATTTTAAACAGTGCAGAGAATTAATTGTCTGCCCCACCATCGTAGTACCTAAGCAACTGGTTAGCAGTCAAGTCGAAGACTCCTAGTTATCAAGAAACCGTCTTCAG
>CAJBQQ010000252.1 GCA_903957805.1 uncultured Pseudomonadota bacterium
CCGTGCCGGCTTTAGATTATGTCCGCCGGTATCGAAACAGATACCCTTACCCACTAATGCTATTGTCTTCTTTGCACCCTTTACGCGCCGCTGCAAGTGTACGATGGCCGCATCCTCGGGGTCACTGCCCTGAGCCACTGCCACGAAAGCCCCTGCACCTATTTTGCGCAACGCCTTGAGATCAAACTCTCGCCGCTTCCAACCCTCGCTGGCTGCGAGTTTCTTGATACGGTCACGATAGGCTCTCGGCGTCAGTTCATTCGCTGGCAGCACCGTCAACTCTCGGGCCAATAGATTTCCCTCCGCCTTGGAGCGCAACAATGTAAAACCGTCATCCACCTTGTATCCATTCAGCACGATTCTGGCGAGTGAACTCTTATTCGTTTTTTTCTTGCCAGTCTTCCGCAGCGGTAGTAGTGATCCATTGACCCATGCGGTATAAACTGCCAATTCCGCAAAGGTACGCCTCTGATCAGAATTTCCGTAAACCGCAAGATGGACCTCTGATGGCCCCTCCTCTAACAGCAGCTGCACCGCCTTACGAACACATGTCTGTTGGTCGTATTGAGACTTTCCTATATCCGGCATGACCCAGGTACACAATGCGCCACTCTTGAGATTGGCACTCACCGGTGATTCGCTTATTTCATCCGGTTTCATCTTGCGCCGTAATAACAAGGCCTCTAACGCATCCTTACCCGGGAAATCAGGTTTATCTGGAAGCCCATCCGATGCCTTATTCAATTTTGGAAGTATTACCAAGATATGTGTTGCTTGGGTGGATTGATTCAGGGGTGATGCATTTTGTGTCAGTGTCGCAAGCATTGGCGTCTGTCCCGTAAAATATCAGTTATCATTATATACGCCATGCTCAACTTTACTTGGGGCCGCTTTCCCCGAAGACATACTACCGACCTCTAACATCCGACCTCCCATGCGCCAATACCTCGAACTGATGCAACATGTACGTGATCATGGTCACAAGAAGTCCGATCGAACTGGGACCGGCACACTCTCCGTATTTGGTTATCAGATGCGGTTCGATCTGTCGGAAGGATTCCCTCTGGTGACGACCAAGAAGTGCCATCTAAAATCCATTATTCACGAGCTGCTGTGGTTCCTTCAAGGGAACACCAATACCAAGTACCTCAAGGATAATGGGGTCTCTATCTGGGATGAATGGGCCAATTCGAATGGCGATCTCGGTCCGATCTATGGCCACCAGTGGCGTTCATGGCCGAGTGCGGATGGACAACACATTGATCAGATCAGTCAAGTCATCGAACAGATCAGAAGCACACCAGACTCCAGACGTATGATAGTTTCAGCCTGGAATGTAGGCGAACTAAATAAGATGAGGCTACCACCCTGTCATGCTTTCTTTCAGTTCTATGTCGCTGATGGCAAGCTCTCCTGCCAACTCTATCAACGCAGTGCCGATATCTTTCTGGGCGTGCCATTCAATATTGCCTCCTACGCATTATTGACACTGATGATGGCTCAAGTCTGCGAACTACAACCTGGTGATTTTGTCCACACCCTGGGTGATGCTCATCTCTATCTTAACCATTTAGATCAGGTTCAAGAACAATTGATCCGAGAGCCTAGGGGGTTACCAACGATGCAGCTAAATTCAGCAATCAAGAGTATCTTCGATTTCACCTATACAGACTTCACGCTGCAAGGCTACGACCCTCATCCACCGATCAAGGCACCGGTCGCGGTATGACCCCACCGCATATTTCCATTCTGGTGGCGATGGCAAAGAATCGCGTCATTGGCAGGAACAATGCATTGCCGTGGCGACTCCCTCCGGATCTGAAGCGATTTAAAGAACTCACCATGGGTCATCATATCGTCATGGGACGCAAGACCTATGAATCCATAGGCAGACCCTTACCCGGGCGGACTAGCGTCATCATCACCCGTCAACCTGATTATCAAGTGTCGGGCACTATTGTGGTTGCTTCAATAGATCAAGCGCTAAAAGTTTGCGGTGCGGGTAAGGAGGTAGATCAGGAGATCTTTGTCATCGGCGGCGCACAGATCTATCGACAGTCCCTAGGATTGTGCCAGCGTATCTATATCACCGAAATTCAGCAGGAATTCGATGGAGATACATTATTCCCAGAACTTAATCAGCAGGAATGGCGTGAAATCTCCCGTGAAAAGTACCGACTGAACGACGGCGATGGACTTGAATACCATTTCGTGGTGCTCGACCGCGGAGACTGATTAAGGCCTCCTGGCTTGATCAGCAGAAGAAAGACCCAAAAAAATGGCGGAGCATAATGCTCCGCCATTTTTATCTACAAGCACTATCTAAATCACGACTACATCAGGTAATGGAAAGCCATTGAAGTTACTGGCATAGGCCGTCGTATAGGCTCCAGCATTGGGGATATAGATGAAATCCCCCTCCTGAACATCTTCTGACAGCATCTCATCACGCATCAGAATGTCCACCGAATCACAAGTCGGTCCTGCAACGCACCAGGGAATACGATGCCCTGTTCGGTCGGTAATAATCTCATACCGCAGACCCTCGGTGACCTCGATCACTCCACCAAACATTCCGGCATCCCAATACATCCATCGCTTACCGTTACGAGTGGCTGTTCCTACCACACGGCAAACAAAGTAAGCCGCATCGGATACTAGATAACGACCCGGCTCAGCCATGACATGGATATCGGCCGGCAAATCGGCAATGGCCGCATTAATGACCTCCCCAATCACTTCAATCGATGGGATAGGCTTTACATGACGAACCGGGTAGCCCCCACCAATATTGAGCAGTCGCGGAGTCAGTCCGGCATGGCGCATATCGGCAAAGGCTCTTTTTGAACGATCGATCCCCTCCTGCCAGTTCTGCGGATTCCGGCACTGAGATCCCACATGAAACGTGACTCCGGCTAGGTCTGCCTTGAGCTTAACGGCTTCAAGGATGATCTCTTTAATCTCGGCTGCATGTGTTCCAAATTTACCTGCCAATGGCCAGTCACTCCCTATGTTGGGAGTATCGATGCGCAGATACATCTTCGCATCAGGCTTAACACTAACAATCTTACGTAACTCTTCTACACTGTCCAGCACGTACCACTCAACACCCTTAGCAGCGGCATATTCAAGATATGCCCGTGACTTCATCGGATTGCTGTAATAGATTTCCGCGGGCGCAACACCCAGGCTAAGCAGGAGGTCTAGCTCTGCAATGGAAGCGATTTCAAAACCAACACCCTCTTCAATCAACGTTTTTAGCACACGTGGATCAGGATTAGCCTTTACTGCGTAGTGCGGATGCACTCGCGGCATGACAGCTTTGAAGCGACGGGCTTTGGTGCGAACAATACTGCTGTCAACTAGCAAGAATGGCTTGCTGTAGCCCTTTTGCAGGGCCTCCTGGACATACTTAAAATCCAG
>CAJBQQ010000253.1 GCA_903957805.1 uncultured Pseudomonadota bacterium
TCCTGCGGATCCACATCCAAAGACCATCGGACCTTGCGGACGGGAAGAGTGGAAATCCTTGTGTGCCAAGCAGTGAGGAATTCTTGCAATTTCTTACGCGAACCAGATTGCACCAATAGGTGCGCCCGTTCCAACCCCTTAAGCCGTGCCATTTGCGCCGGGACTGGGTCGAAAATTTCCACCCCCCCTTTGGATGGACCTGCCAATTCAGCCGCACTGGTGAGGAAGTCCATTGCTGCTGAGATATGGGGCGCTTCTGCCCGCAATAGGGCTTGATAAACGAATGGCGGAAATCCCGCCATTTTTCTTTCTGACAGCAGTATCTGTGCAAGAGCGGCATAATCATGCCGCCGTAAGGCGTGATATAGGGGGTGATCTGGAAACTCAGTTTGAACCAGCACCTCGCCTGCGATATCAGCTCGCCCAGCACGACCTGCCACTTGCATCAGTTGTGCAAATAAGCGCTCAGCTGCCCGAAAATCCGTGCTGAATAATGCAGCATCAGAATTTAAAATACCGACTAGCGATAGATTCGGGAAGTCATGTCCTTTAGCAAGGATCTGCGTACCTACCAGGATATCGACGCGTCGTTCGTAGATATCCTTCAGCATCTTTCCCCATCCATCTTTAAACCGAGTACTGTCACGGTCTATGCGGAGAATCCGTGCATTGGGGAAACGTTCTGCTAGAACAGCCTCTACCCTTTGAGTCCCCTGACCAAAGGGGACGATATCCTGGTCGCCACACTCTGGACAGGAAGAGGGAAAACGTTCTTGATGACCGCAGTGGTGACACCGTAATTGTTTTTCACGTAAATGAACGACTAGGCGACTTGTGCATCGATGACACTTGGCAGTCCAAGCACAGGATTTACACAATAATACGGGGGCGTATCCACGACGGTTGAGGAAGACCAGACTCTGTTGGTTTTGTGCTAAACCTTTTTCCAGTGCTGTGATCAGTGGTTGGGATAGGCCGTCAATACACTTAGCAGAGCGGATATCAATGCAGTGCACAGAAGGCAGCTCAGCCTTCTTAACGGCGCGCGATGATAGGCGCAACATCCGGTAGCGCCCACTAGTGGCGTGGTAATAGCTTTCTAGAGATGGTGTGGCGGAGCCAAGAATGACCGGAACATTTTCTTGTTTGGCTCGAAATATTGAAACATCTCGTGCCGAGTAACGTAGTCCGTCCTGTTGTTTGAATGAGCCATCTTGCTCCTCATCCACAATGATCATCCCTAGTTTTGGCAGCGGTGCGAATACCGCCAACCGTGTACCGAGCACTATCTTGGCTTCACCTTGCTGCGCTTGTAGCCACCCTTTTAGGCGTTCGGAGTCGCTGAGTCTGCTATGCAGACATACCAGTAGTGTAGTGGGAAAGCGCGAACGAAATATAGACTCTAGTTGTGGAGTTAAACTGATTTCAGGTACCAGTACAAGAGTTTGTCGTCCTTCTAGCAGCAGAAGAGTGATGAGCCGAAGGTACACCTCTGTCTTTCCGCTTCCGGTGATCCCATGCAGCAGCCAAACGTTAAATTTACTAATGTCATTGGCAATAGCATCAAAGGCAGTCTGTTGTTCAGTATTGAGAACAGGGCTGGGAACAGGTTGGGTGATGGAGGAATGAACTGGAGCCTCCTTTACCCAACCCATCGCAAGGAATTTTTGTAATACCTTGGGAGCACTTGCTGAGATCTGTCTGGCCTCCTCAGGTTTGATTACACCGGTCTCTCGCAATCGAGCCAGTAGGCGATGCTGGACGATGCTACGGGCGGGGATGGATGTAGTATTTGCATCACGCCCAGCATCGGTCAGGTGAAATTCGAAAGGGGCGGTTGATTTCTGGATGAGGGGCCTACTGCTACGCAGCCTGCTAGGGAGTGTGTTCATTACTACTTCCCCGAGAGGGTGGTGATAGTAGCTACTGCAGAATCGGCATAGATCGAGGAGCGTTATGGGTAGCGGCGGAATATCATGAAATAGAGCAGCAGCAGTTTTAAGTCGACCGGGTGTAAGGGGGGAGGAGTCAGAAACCTCCATAATGACCCCCGTCATCAGCTTCTTTCCAAAAGGAACCTGCACTCGAGCCCCAATATCATGCGTTGTTGCATCTGATGCAAGATAGTCAAACAGAGTTGCTACGGGAACGTCGAGTGCGACGCGGATGATCGGCATTTTGAAGGTTATTTTGGGGGAGGAATCTGCTGAATGACACGCGAGAGCATTATCCACCAAATTAATAGATTATTGCTATTGAGAAAGGACAGGCTAA
>CAJBQQ010000254.1 GCA_903957805.1 uncultured Pseudomonadota bacterium
ACGTCCGATCAGGGTACTCTTGCCATCATCCACACTGCCGGCAGTGATGAATCGCAAGAGTTCTATGTTATCTAATGAAGCACGTTCGATTACTGACATTTACAAGCCTTCTGGGGATTTTTCTCGCTACAAAAATTATATACCTCTGGTCTGGTCTGACGGGTCATCATTGCTTTAGAAGTACCCTTCTTTTTTGCGTAACTCCATAGAGGCATCCGAAGTCTGATCATCCATACGTGTAGCACCTCGCTCGGTGATACGTGTCACCGCAGTCTCGGCAATAATTTCGTCGACACTGGAAGCGGTGGACTCGACCGGGCAGGTGCAACTCATATCTCCTACAGTACGGAAACGGACCACAATACTCTCCGCCTGCTCACCATCTTTAGGTTGTACTAGGTGGGATATCGGCAGCAAGCCACTACCTCTCCGGATCACCTCGCGGGTATGAGCGAAGTAGATGTGTGGCACCTCTAATTGTTCACGGGCAATGTACTCCCAGACATCAAGTTCGGTCCAGTTGCTGATCGGGAATACACGGATATTCTCACCCGCATGAACCCGTGTATTGTATATATCCCATAACTCTGGCCGCTGATTCTTCGGGTCCCACTGACCGAACTCATCGCGAAATGAAAAAATGCGCTCCTTAGCACGCGCCTTCTCCTCATCACGTCTTGCGCCACCGATACAAGCATCAAAACGAAACTCGGCAATAGCATCAAGCAGGGTCACCGATTGAAATGCATTACGACTCTGATTCTCAGATCGCAGCACCACCCTCCCAAGACGGATAGAATCCTCCATGCTGCGCACGATCAGGCGTTCACCGAGTTGCTGGGCACGTCGGTCACGAAACTCGATCACCTCGGGAAAGTTATGACCGGTATCAATATGCAGCAAGGGGAAAGGGAAACGTCCTGGTCGAAAGGCCTTTTCTGCCAATCTCAATAGCACAATAGAATCCTTACCCCCAGAGAATAATAGGGCAGGATTGGCGCATTCTGCAGCAACCTCCCGCAGTATATGCATGGACTCGCTTTCTAATGCGTCTAGGTGGCTGAGTTGCTTCGCCGTTCGGCGTTTTATCATTATCGGTTCACTCTTCATCACAAAATTTGGTACAGGGGTAATAAACTCTTGCATATCACTCAGTATGATATCCATCGACTCGTCCTATCGTCATTCCAATCCTAATTTCCTACAATACGGCTCGGCTCATGGGCCTAATTTCACCGACTCGGATTTGAAGCCGAGTCGTTAGAATCCAAAGTGACGGCGCGCTCCCCTGGGGGATGTAGACCGCACTCTTTGGTCGTTGGATTTTCCCACCACCAACGTCCAGCACGGACATCCTCACCGGGAGTGATGGCACGCGTACAGGGCGCACACCCGATACTACTGTAGCCTCTATCATGCAGCAGGTTATACGTTACCGAGTACTTCTTGAGGTAGTCCCATACATCGGCCAACTCCCAATCCAATAAGGGGCTAATCTTTTGCAACCCGTTATCAGCATCAAACTCCACCTCTGCCAGATCTTTCCTAGTCGGAGCCTGGTCCCGACGTAATCCGGTGATCCAGGCACGCTTCCCATTCAATGCACGCTTTAGGGGTTCCACCTTGCGCATATGGCAGCAGGCCTTACGCAAATCCACGCTGTCATAGAAACCGTTCGGGCCATAATCTGAAAGGTATTTCTCAACCGATGCAGACTCCGGGAAGTACGACTTCACATTGATATGGTAACCATCCCTCACCTTCTGCATCAGGGTATAAGTCTCTTCCGGTAGGCGACCGGTATCCAGGGTAAACATCTCAATACCCGGATAATGCCGTCCAATCAGATCGGTCAGGACCATGTCCTCCGCTCCGAAACTATTGGCGAAAACAACTGGAGAGTAGTCCTCTTGAACCTTATCCAGCAGACTTCTCACCTGCTGGATCTTAGATTCTAAGCTCATGCCGCTATATTCCTCAGCGTCCAAGATCCATCATGCGACGATGGACGTCTGCCCGGACTGCTTACCACTCATCAGTCGACCCGCAGCGGTCTGAGGCAATGCGCCGGTTAAATCAAGTTGACGGTCAAAACCAAGACAGAATTCTGCGACCTCCAGCGTCCACGAGTCCAGTTCAGAAAACCACCCGGTCAGAAGAACGTCGTCCAACTCCTCAACCGGGGAAGCAAAATACTCTGCAAACTTGATCAGCTGTTTGGATAGGTGTGGCTTGGTCGGCAATACCAGACGTAACTCCTCCGCCTGCTCGGCTAAGCTGTCACGCTTTTGTCCACCCAAGAGCTCGGTCAAGCCCCGGCCAATCAGACGTGCAATCTCCTCGGCACACCGGACTGAATCTTCAAATTTACGCTGAAACTTGAGTGCATCTCGATAATTTCGTTCATGGGCCGCATCAAAAAAGCTTGATCCTATCTTCACCTGGCTCATCCCTGCGCACTCACCCCCGCCCAGTTGCAGCACCTTAAAATCGGTGGCCGTACCATGGTCACGTAAGACTGATTCCAGTTGCTCTGGCTTCACGTCGGTCAGATCGGCCAGCAATTCACTGAAATAGGTCGCAGTGACTCGACGCGTCCAGGAGAAGAATGTCTCTTCCCCAGCACGGTTGGATGAATAGGCCGACCGCACCCGTTCCACTGCCGACTCGATGCGCGCTGCAGGGACCGATGGGCCCTTGATCGCAAGCGCCCCGCAAGACATACCATTGCCACCGAAATACATCTGATAATGCGGCACCAGCTTACCGTGCATCCGCCTGCCCTCTCCATACATACCGATATCACCCGTCTCTGGCTGCGCACATCCGTTGTGACAGCCAGAAACACGAACCTTCAGGTCATGTTCACCACCACTTAACTTGGGCGCAACAACCGGACTGGATGTAATACCAAGACGGCAGGTCGAGGTGCCTGGACAGGCCACCACATCATCCCCCGACTTCGGCTCACCCAATCCCAGTTTGGCCAAACCCACACGAATCGAGTCCACTTTTTCAGGAGTCACATTCGTCAGCACCATGTTCTGATCCTGGGTGACTCGGATATCGTGTAGACCCTGACTCTCAGCGACGGCAGCAAGACCACGGAGTTGCACCACAGTCAGATTACCCATCGGTACGCTGACCGGGAAAACATAAAGACCCGACTGTTTCTGGCTAAACAGGCGGCGAGGTGCGCCGATACCGGGAGGTTCGCTATTGTCACCCGCACTCCAAGTACCTTGTGGATAGTCCTGTCGTGCCAAGGCTGCCCGAGTCCGTGTCAACTCTTCACGGTACTTCTCGATGAATCCCTCTGCACCGAACTTATCAACCAAGAACTTGATCCGGGCCTTGGCCCTTTTAACTCGGTCTGAATAACGATTATGCAACGATATAATCGCTTCCATCACCAGC
>CAJBQQ010000255.1 GCA_903957805.1 uncultured Pseudomonadota bacterium
AAAATGGTCTGCCCATTCTCGTCCCTTGCACGCAAGTCACCGTGGTATAGGTCCAGAGCACCGTCAGCTCGGACCAAACTCATAAAGCTGGACCGGTAAGAACCAAATTGATCATGAAAGTCTGGATGATCACAGTAGATCGCCTTGATTAACTCCACCGCTGACTGACTCCAGATGATGATTTGATCGATCTCTTTCAGTAGATAATCACGTTCCTCGCATGATAGATTCTTGTTCATTCCACCGGGGATAACCCCTGTCCCATGAACACGCTTTCCGCTGGTGAGACGTATGACCTCCTGACCATATCTTCGGAGTGCCACACCCTGTCTGGCGATGTCGGGATGAGAGGCTGCCAGTCCGGCAATATTTCGCTTACCCGCTGCCGCATCAAAACCAAACAATAGATCTGGCACTGATAGATGAAAAAAATGCAGCGCATGGGACTGTAGTATCTGACCCATATGCATCAACCGGCGAAGCTTATCGGCAGAGACAGGAACTGATGCCCCGATAATCATATCCATCGCCTTACAGGCTGCGAGGTTATGGCTCACAGGACAGATTCCACAGAGGCGCTGCACCAGAACCGGCACCTCCCAAAAAAGACGGCCCTGAACGAATTTTTCAAATCCCCTGAATTCGACTATATGGAAACGTGCCTGATGGACCCGACCATTCTCATCGAGCAGCAGCGTAACCTTGCCATGACCCTCAACCCGAGTAACGGGTTCGATCACGATCCGTTTCAGATTTTCCAGATGGGATGCTGTCTCTAGTTTAGAGGTCATGGATTGAGCTCAGTCATAACGAATCATCTCGTAATCCAGACTCGGCTCCCGCCCCTCGATCAGGTCATTGAGAAACTTCCAGATGGCATCAGCAGATGGTGGGCAACCCGGCAGGAAGTAATCCACCTTAACAACTTCAGAGATGGGATATACCTTGTCAAATGGCAGCGGTAGTTCGGGGTCATTTGGGATCTGGTTTCCTTCAGTCCCACCCTCATACAGGTATATCTCCTGAAAACAGTCTCGTAGGTGAATATTGTTACGCATAGCGGGCACCCCTCCCGTAATTGCGCAAGCACCCGTCGCCACCAGAATCTTGCAATTCTTGCGGAACTCCTTCAGAACATGCGCATTCTCTGCATTACTCACCCCACCCTCGACAATACCAATATCGCACGGCCCACAGTGCTTGATGTCTGTGAATGGTGTTCGATCAAACTCAACCCTCTCCAAAAGATCAAACAATCTCTCATCGATATCTAGCAAGGACATATGACAACCGAAACAGCCTGTAAGTGAGCAAGTTGCCATGCGGATCTTCTGTGGTTTATTCATGATCCGGATCCAACATTCCCATCTGGACTTCGCTGATATTCTTGTGATCGAACGTGCGCTGCCCTATCGGTATCTTGTACCCCTGTCGCTTGACCAGAATCGCTCCGGTAGGGCAGACATGCGCGGCCCTGTCAGATACAAAAAGATTAGTATCTCCCAATCGACCGCTCTCGGCATTTACTACCAGACGTGTACCGATACCACGGCCTGAAATACCAAATACATTCTTCCCATCGACCTCACGACTAGCGCGCACACACAGCTCGCACAGGATGCAACGGTTGAGATCAAGGAAGATGTCTGGGTGGGACGCATCCACCTCGTGTGACTGATAAAACTGGGTAAAATTCGGATTC
>CAJBQQ010000256.1 GCA_903957805.1 uncultured Pseudomonadota bacterium
CGCTGGTGGCCTCGATCAGAGTATCCCCCGGCTTGATCTCACCACGCGACTGTGCTCGTGAAATCATCGACAATGCAGGACGGTCCTTCACCGACCCGGCCGGGTTATTACCCTCCAACTTGGCGAGGATGACATTGCTGGTCATCCCAGGGAGGCGCTTCAATCTTACGAGCGGGGTAGTACCGACAAAGTCTTCAATATTCTTAAGCATGGGGAGGAGATTCTTAAATGATTGCGTCAATTATCGCACATGAGCTCTTGATTGAAATGCGGCCGACATCATGGTCACCTACAAAAAGGGATCGTCCACAAGCAGCGGGAGATTTAGAGAGGGCAGATAGGAAGCGGGCAAATCTCAGAAGCGTGCGGCGATCAGGCTGGTGTGATTTCAGCGTGCAGACGTTGCAACATCGCCAGTGGGTCGGTCGCCTGGGTGATAGGGCGCCCTATCACAAGGTAGTCTGCCCCATTTGCAATCGCTTGACTCGGCGTAGTGACCCGCTGCTGATCATCCACCGAAGCATCTAACGGGCGAATTCCGGGTGTGACCAGGCAGAAGTCTTTTCCCATCACTTGTCTGAGATGTGAAGTCTCCAGAGCAGAGCAGACAACGCCATCCAGTCCGCACGAACTGGCCAGACTCGCCAGACGTTGAACCACCATCTCGGGTTCTCCGCTCAGTCCGATATCAGACAGGTCATCCCTCCCCATACTGGTGAGGAGGGTCACCGCTATCAGCTTGGTTGTTCCCATCGGTAGTGCCTCGCGTGCTGCAGAGAGCATTTTTCTGCCGCCAAGCGCATGCACATTCACCATCCAAACACCCAGACTTGCTGCAGCCTTGCATGCACCCGCCACGGTGTTGGGGATATCATGAAATTTCAGATCAAGAAAGACTTCAAAACCCTTGCCCATAAGACGCTCCACCAGCTGCGGCCCTGCAGCGGTGAATAACTCTTTACCCACCTTCAGCCTGCACAGCCGGGGATCAAGCTGCATTGCAAGCGAGAGTGCTGAATCAGCGCCAGGGAAATCAAGAGCAACGATAATACGTGGAGAGTTCATTCGGTTATTTACCTTACTTCAATCTGTCGCTTAGGTTGTTGGGGTTCTCATGATCTTCATTGGTCGAATTCGCTCTTCTATATGCCGCAATCTCTCGCCTCTGTCTAAATATCTTACCCAGACATGCGAGCACCCCGATCGCCACCCCAAGCGTAAAGAAGAGCAACAGTATCATCACCAGAGGGGCCTGCCACTCATAACCAAAAAAATATTGAAGCCTCACCGTATCGACGTTCTTCACGGCGAAACCGAGAAACAGTAAAAACAATACGATACGTACGAACCATGTCAGGTATTGCATGATTCACCCCGAGATAAAAAAAGCAGCGTGATCTTGCGACCCGCTGCCATTATATTCTTCTTGTCTGGGACTCTTTTCAGTCCTTACTGTCCACCCGCTCACGCAGCTCTTTCCCTGCCTTGAAGTGGGGTACATACTTTTCCGGTACCTTCACCTTCTCGCCCGACTTTGGATTACGTCCCACACGGGGTGGCCGGTAGTTCAGGTCGAAACTTCCAAAACCGCGGATCTCGATGCGCTCTCCCTGCAATAAGCTTTTGACCATGGCATCGAGTATCGTTTTCACCGCCAGTTCTGCATCCTTCGCTACCAGCTGCGGATAACGCGCTGCAAGCCTGGAAATCAATTCAGACTTCGTCATGAGCACCCTCTACTGTTCAATATTTTTAACATCCATCTTCGCCTTGAGAAGGGCACCCAGGCTCGTAGTTCCAGAACTTGGAGAGCTCTCTGTTGTGACCTTCTGCATCGCATCGGTCTCCTCAGACATATCCTTCGCCTTGATGGAGAGGTTGATGCTACGGTTCTTACGATCGACATTGATGATCATCGCCTCGACCGTATCACCTTCCTTCATGTGCGAGCGGATATCCTCTACCCGGTCACGAGATACTTCTGATGCTCTCAGATAACCTTCCACATCATTGTCCAGCGTAATCACAGCACCCTTCGCGTCCATCGACTTAACGGTACCCTTAACGATGCTATTCTTGTCATTAACTGAGACAAAGCTGTTGAATGGGTCCCCTTCCAATTGCTTGATACCCAGTGATATGCGTTCCCGCTCAACATCGATCGACAGGACCATCGCCTCTAAATCATCGCCCTTCTTATAATTACGAACAGCATCCTCTCCGGTCTGATTCCAGGAGAGATCGGATAGATGGACCAGTCCGTCTATGCCGCCCAGCAGTCCAATAAATACGCCGAAGTCTGTAATCGATTTGATTTGACCCTGAACCTTGTCGCCCTTCTTATGATTAATGGCGAAGTCTTCCCAAGGATTAGGCTTGCACTGCTTCATCCCGAGTGAGATACGACGACGTTCCTCATCAATCTCAAGGATCATCACCTCGACCTCATCTCCTAGCTGAACCATCTTAGAGGGGTACATATTCTTATTGGTCCAATCCATTTCAGATACATGGACAAGACCCTCTATACCCTGTTCGATCTCAACGAATGCGCCATAATCAGTCAGATTGCTGACCTTGCCAAAGAGACGCGTACCCTGTGGGTAGCGACGTGAGAGACCCACCCATGGATCCTCGCTCAGTTGCTTCATCCCTAATGAGACGCGATTTTTTTCTTGATCAAATTTAAGAATTTTAGCGGTGACTTCATCGCCGACATTGATCACTTCTGAAGGGTGCTTGACCCGTCTCCAGGCCAGATCGGTAATATGCAGCAGTCCATCTATCCCACCGAGGTCAACGAATGCACCGTAATCGGTGATGTTCTTGACGATACCCTTGACGACTGCACCCTCCTGCAGGTTCGCCAGCAATGACTGACGATCTGCGCCTTGGCTTGCCTCGAGCACGGCCCGACGTGAGACAACCACGTTATTACGTTTGCGATCAAGCTTGATAACCTTAAACTCCATCTCCTTATTCTCATAGGGAGTGGTGTCCTTTACCGGACGGATGTCGACCAACGAACCGGGTAGGAATGCTCTGATACCATTAATCATTGCGGTCAGACCACCCTTGACCTTTCCATTCACCATTCCACTAACGATAGCACCCGTCTCCATGGCCTTTTCCAGATCGTGCCATGCGGTCAGTCGTTTGGCCTTGTCACGTGACAGACGGGTCTCTCCGTAACCATCTTCCAGAGCCTCGATCGCGACGGTGATGAAATCACCCGGCTTGACCTCGACCTCGCCCTTATCATTCTTAAATTCTTCTACCGGGATAAAACTCTCGGACTTGAGTCCTGCATTTACGACTACGATGTTGTAGTCAACGCGGACGACTTCGGCGGTAATTACTTCGCCAATGCGCATTTCCTGGCGGGTGAGACTCTCTTCAAACAGAGCTGCGAAACTTTCTGGGGAACTGGTTGCGGTGGAGGCGGTTGTCATTGTAAAAAATACCTGGTTTGAAATCACGCCCAAATAATCATCTGGCGAGGTGGTTGGTTAATAAAACTGCTTGAATACATGACCGGACTTGTGCCCTGTTTATCGAACAGGGTCATCTCACCACATCATCATCAAGCAGACTTAGCGCAGATCTCGTCATACCGTCTCATCACCTCATCCACCGCCTGGGCGATGTTGAGAGATGTCGTATCCAGCAAGATTGCATCTGCTCCCTGTTGCAGGGGTGCAACGCTGCGATTAATATCGCGAGCATCACGGTCCCTTATATCCTGCAAAAGGGTTGAGATATTAGCATCGATTCCTTTCTCCATCAACTGTTTATAGCGCCTCTGAGCGCGCGTCTCGGCGTCTGCCGTCAGAAAAATTTTCAGCGCCGCATCGGGAAATACCACTGACCCCATATCCCGGCCATCCGCCACCAGTCCAGGTATCTGACGGAATGCCCTCTGACGGTCCAATAACGATGCCCTGACCTGGGAGTACGCAGCAACCTTAGAGGCCCCATTGCTACAGACCTCAGCACGGATTGCATCGGCCACATCCTCCCCCTTCAGAAGGATCTTTGCGCCAGTAAAAACAACATCCAGATCTCGAGCGATGCCAGACAGCGCTGTCTCATCGGTTAGATCTACCTCTGACTGTATCGCTGTATAAGCAACCAACCGATAAAGCGCACCGCTATCGAGGTAATGAAACCGGAGTCTTTCTGCCACCCTCTGTGCAACAGTGCCCTTACCGGAAGCAGAGGGCCCGTCAATCGCGATCACCGGGGTGTCATTCATTTCCATAGATAGCCTTAATATTTACACGCAGTAGTTACACACAAAAAAAACATACCCAATCAGGCCTTGACGATTGTGGAAAATTTCTCGAAATAATCAGGAAAGGTCTTGGCTACACAGTTCGGATCATTGATCCTTAACTGTGTACCTAGTGATGCGAGTGAGAAGCACATGGCCATCCGATGATCGTCGTACGTATCGATCTCCGCATACCGAAGTTGGTGTGACGGCGAGGGCTCAATACGTAGAAAGTCCATCCCCTCCTCCACCTCCGCACCGAGTTTACGCAGCTCCCTTGCCATTGCCTCAAGACGATCGGTCTCCTTCACACGCCAGCTTGCAATATTGCGTAGAACGGTGACGCCATCCGCGAATAGGGCCGCAACCGCAAGTGTCATGGCTGCGTCTGGAATATGGTTGCAGTCAATATCGATTGACCGGAGCCTTCCAGACTTCGGTGCGCAAGCCTCGATCCAGTTATCCCCGAAGGTGATGTCGGCCCCCATTTTCTGTAACGCTTCAGCGAAACGAATATCCCCCTGAAGGCTTCCCCGACCCACCCCCTCCACCCTCACTGGGCCACCACCGATGGCACCTGCTGCCAGAAAGTAAGAAGCCGATGAGGCATCTCCCTCAACAAATATTTCGCCTGGGCTCCTGTAATGCTGACCACCACACAGAGTGAAACATTGCCAATCATCATGCTCGACACGCACTCCGAAACGAGCCATCAGGGCGATGGTCAGTTCGACATAGGGACGTGAAATGAGCTCCCCAATCACCTCTATCGTCATCCCCTCCCCCGCAACTGTCTCTGACAGAGGTAGTGCCAACAGAAGACCGGTCAGAAACTGGCTGGAAATGTTGCCCCTGAGTGTCACCCTACCTGCATGTATATGAGCAGGTTTTATTTCCAGAGGTGGAAATCCATCAATGCCCAGGTAATTTATCTCCGCACCTAGTTGCCTCAGCGCATCCACCAGATCACCGATCGGCCGCTGATGCATCCGCGGCACTCCGGAGAGTCGGTAATTCCCCTGCGCCATCGCCAAGACTGCCGTCAGTGGACGGAATGCCGTGCCGGCATTGCCCAAAAACAAGTCTGCCTCAGCGACCGGAAAGCGTACCTTAGATTGCCCACCGATACCCCTCACCCGGTAATCATTGTCACCACTATGAGTGATCGATACACCCAAAGCCGTAAGCGCCTCCAGCATCCTTGCCGTGTCATCAGATGCAAGCAGTTCGCGTACCTGGGTCTCCCCTTCCGCAAGTGTTGCGAGCAGCAATATTCGGTTTGAAATACTCTTGGAGCCGGGCAGACGTACTACCCCCTGGGCGCTACTAGCGAGGGTGAGGTCAAGTGATTCCATTACACCTTACACAGTTGACAATCTCTAGAGGCATTCAGACCATCCCATCTTATTTATTTGATTGAAAGATTGAGCGCTTAATTTACATGAATACCGAGAAATAGTGGAAATGCAGCTGAAAAGGCCGTTATTATAACCACCCTCCGGTGACCCGTCTTAACCAACCGATCGTCTATTGCCAAGGCCTCTTTATCAAGACTAATATTTTACGCTATCCTCAACCCTTTCCCATGGTTGCACAACCAGCTATCTCTTCCAAAAGAAAGTGAGACTAGCCGCCAGTGTGTTACAACGGCCAGTCATGGAATTACGGGGGCGACTCGATTAGTTTCAAATCAGAAATGTGTAATGACAAGGAGATTCTGGATGATTAGGCTCAAACATATATACCTTCTGGGCATGCTGGCCGCCTTGTCGTGTGCCTCGGCAAGCACATGGTCCCAGGTGAAGGAGAATGCTCTCATCGTCGC
>CAJBQQ010000257.1 GCA_903957805.1 uncultured Pseudomonadota bacterium
ATTTGAAAGCAGACCCCTCACTGCCATGAATCTTTATCTGAACTCCCCAGGACAGCTTTCGCCGATTGGCGCAAATCCTTACAGATATGGAATGATCACAGAAGTTAAAGTAAATTATAGCGGAAAGACCGAAGTTACCAAGCACCACTCCATGGGACGCTCCTCCAATGAGCTCGCTCATGTCATGCCAGACAGCAGGACCGCCTATAAGGGGGATGATGGCAATGACGTAATGATGACCATGTTCGTTGCCGACAGACCTCAGGACCTGACTAGCGGCAGTCTATATGCCGCTAAGTTACATCAGACCGACGCCTCCGATGGAGGCAAGTTTGATCTTCAGTGGATCAATCTTGGTCATGCCACAGATGCTGAGATCGATGCATTGGTGGCCGGTGGCATTAAATTCTCAGATATCTTTGAGGTGGCAAGTAGTGCCGAGTACCGATCGAACCCCTCTTCCTATATCGGCTTTAGACCAGTCTATATCTACACCAGCGGCAGCACTCCGGCGCTAGAATATCTTAGGGTCAGAGACGGAATGGAAAAGCCCGCTGCCTTCTTAGAGACCCGACGTTTCGCGGCATACCTGGGAGCGACCACTGAACTTACTAAGCTTGAGGGTGTCACCTCCAATCAACAGGACAAAAAGCTTTACATGGCCATGTCTTATGTCCAGAGGGGCATGCTATCCGGCCAGAATGGAGAACGCCCTCAAGATCATGTCCACTTGGCAGGCAACCCCAAGGACCTGGACTGCGGCATCGTTTATCAGTCTGATTTACAATCTGATCAGGTAGACACATCCGGCAATCCGATCAATAGCCAATGGGTGGCCACTAATCTCAGAGCTCTCGTCATGGGCGCTCGGAAACCCGACACACAAAACACATACGGACTCCATGACCGTTGCGATACCGATAAAGTAGCCAACCCTGATAACCTCAAGTACTCGGAGTCGATGCGGACCCTCTTCATCGGTGAAGATAGTCCTAACCATCTGAATAACTTTCTATGGGCATACAATGTCGACACCCATAAGGCTATACGCATCGCCACCAATCGCGCAGGCGCAGAATGGACCGGCCTGCAAGTGGTCGAGAATCTAAATGGGTTCGCCTACATCATGTCTAACATCCAACACCCCGGTGCTGATACGGACTTACGTTACTACAAGAACAAGATCCACGACTTTGATAACTTCCGAGCCGGTATCGATCAGCGCGGCGCAGTTGGTTATCTGGGAGGACTCCCCGCAATCAAACGTGTCCGGAAAGAATCTCTCAATGCTCGTGATATCGACTAATGACACCCCGCTCCGATCCATTTCCTTATAACGTCTCATGACTACCGCAGACCCCACCGCTATCTTCAAGGACTCCTGGTCTCTGTATGACCTGATCACAGAATACAATTACATGTCCCACCAGGAGATCTATGCCGGAGTCGATCAGTTACTGCAATCGCGCAACAGTCTAGAAAATACCTGCCTGCTGGACCTGGGTTGTGGAAATGCTCGGTATCTGGCCCCCTCTCTGAAGCGATCTCCCCCCGCACTCTATCAAGGGGTAGATCTATCTGAAGCCGCGCTGGCAGAAGCGCGGGGCTATCTGGCAGGATTGCCAGGTCAAGTGATTCTGACCCATGCTGACCTACTCGATGCGATCGAGTCAACTGATAAAGTCTGGGATGTGATCTTCACCGGCTTCGCGATTCATCACCTGACCCTCGACGAAAAGAAACGCTTCTTCCAAGCGGTCGGGAAATGCCTCTCACAGAATGGTTGGCTGATACTGGTGGATGTGGTGAGGGATGAAGGCCAAAGCCGAGAAAGCTACCTGGATGGCTATCTGAATTTCATGCGAAAGGGCTGGACAAGGGTGCCCCATGATCAATTGGAAGAGGCCTGTACACATGTCCATGACTGGGACTACCCAGAACCCCTTTCCTCCCTACAAGAGATGGCGATATCATCGGGCCTTAAATCCTGCCGCCTGATCAGTCGGTATGCACAGCATCACACCCTGTTATTCTCACGCTCCGTTGTAGAGAGCATCTAATGGCGTCCAAATACCGAAGTCTCTTTTGAATTGCCTTTTTAGATACTGACTCAGTCGACATCTGCTTCTTCCGCCTTACCCGCCTTACCCTACGCCTCCTCCCACCATCAAAAGGGGTTAACGGTAGTACTACCTCTGCCGGTTACGGCAAGAATTGCCACATGACCTCCCCCGGCATTAAACGATGAACGATGCCTACGATCAGTCCTAGATTGGCATGAATCGAGATCCATCTCGTCATTTGACGGCCTTTAAATGAGAAATAAAATTGGCATGATAATTGCTTAATAATGAGCATGAAGACCAAGTTACCCCTTTAAACTCCTCAGGATCTCCCTAGAATGCTAGTTCAAGCCATCGCCCCCAAACTCAATTTTCTGCCATCACAAAGCCGTAGCGCCCGGTCCGTGACGGTCTCCAGCCAAAATACAAGACAAATAATTTCTGAGCTCACGAGTGCCGGCAATCTGCTCTGCGATCAGGGTAGCCCCGACGAGGCACTCGAGTGCTTCCTGAAGGCCATGTCATTTCTAAATAGTTGCAGAACGGTAGGGGATAAGAGGGTCGCAATCTGCCACTACAATACGGCTCGGGCCTATGCCATGCTCGATAAGAACGAAGAAGCCCTAGAACACTACAGAAAGGCATTGGATGAATCCCCAAGGCTAGTTCAGGCACATAACAATATCGGAATGCTGCTCAACCAGAGCGGACGTTTCGATGAGGCCGGAGAACATTTTAAGAAAGCGATCAAGATCGATGGATTATTCGCACCTGCCTACTATGGTCTGGGGGTCGCGCTCCAGAGCATGGGTGATAATGTCAACGCCGCCTTCGCCTACCAAAAAGCGCTGACATTTAATCCAGAATTATATCCCGCCTGGATCAACCTTGGCCTAGTCTGTCACTCAATCGAGAATTATGAAGTCGCCATCAACTGCTACAAGGAGGCGATCGGTATCTCGGATACAGATGCCGAGGCCTTCTACAACCTTGGACTTGCCTACATGGGAGCGGGCGACCTGAAACAAGCAGCAAGTGCTTTTAGTGATGCACTCAAGATCAGACCTGATCATGAATCTGCTCAGGATGCTGTCCGTGAAACAATGTACTTCTTACTAGAGAAGCAATCCTAGTCGAATTAAGCGATAGGGCCCATCACCCGCATCAGCCTACCCCCTAGGATGGTGCTTCTCATGGATCTGCTTCAGACGCTCACGCGCCACATGGGTGTAAATCTGGGTGGTGGAGATGTCTGCATGACCCAAAAGCAGTTGTACCACTCGCAAATCAGCGCCATGATTAAGCAAGTGAGTTGCAAAGGCATGCCGTAAGGTATGCGGAGACAAGGGCTTATTAATACCCGCAGAATCTGCGTGGCGCTTAATCAGATGCCAGAATGCCTGTCGGGTCATGGCGACACCCCGCGCGGTTACGAATAATGCATCACTGATCCTCCCACCCAGCAGTATGGGCCTAGACTCTCTGAGATACCGATCAGTCCAGTCCAGAGCCTCCTCACCTAGGGGCGCTAGCCGCTCCTTGCTCCCCTTTCCCATGACCCGTACCACCCCCATATTCGTGCTTAGTTGGGCAATTTTTAGGGTGACGAGTTCCGACACCCGTAGACCACTGGCATAGATTACCTCGAGCATTGCACGGTCCCGGAGTCCCAATGGGCGCTCCACATCAGGTGCTGCGAGCAGGGACTCAACCTCCAACTCGGTCAGACTCTTGGGTAGATTACGTGGAAGTTTAGGGGTGTCGATATTGAGACTGGGATCCGTTTGAATCTTCCCCTGTCTTAACAAGAACCGGTAGAAACGCTTCAGACTTGATAACTCACGACTGGTTGTACTCGCCTTGACTCTTTTCGATACTTTATAAGCAAGAAACTCGAGCAGATCGGCATGCGTAGCGCATTGTAGTGACCCAGCGCTCCGGTTCTGTATTCCCATCCACTCCGCAAGTTTCTGCAGATCACTTCGATAACTTTCCAGTGTATTGCGAGATAGGCCATCCTCCAACCATAATGCGTCAGAAAATTCGTCTAACAAACCCGCATTAGGATCAGACGGATTCATGTCTCAACAACCAACTCTTAATGGCAATCGGGATTCCATCGCTGGCATTCATGAAACCACCCAAGCCGCCATTCTTGGCGATCACTCGGTGGCAGGGGATCACGAGTGGTAAACGGTTGGCCCCACATGCCTGACCCACGGCACGTGGGGCGGAATGAAGCTGGGTCGCGATATCGGCATAACTGCGAGTGAGGCCGCTGGGGATTGTCTGTATCGCCTGCCACACCCTCCTCTGGTGAGTAGTTCCGCCAATATGTAGAGACAGGTCAAATTTAAAATTGGGATTAATCAGGTATTCATTCAGTTGCTGACAGACCTCCCTCGCAAGGGGATTCTGTGGCTCAAGCGGAAGAGTATCGAGTGGGAGATAATCGATACCGGTTAGCCAGTCCTCTTCGGTATGGATACCGAGCATCGCAAATGGTGCGACGAGTCTCGCCTGGTACTGATTTGCGGTCTTGATCTTCGGAATGGTTTTGACTGTATTCATTTTGGAACGGATCTATCAACTCGGTATATCCAACGATTACTGTGGCCAATCTCTCTCATTGATCAGAATAATTTTTGTCTGCTTTGACTTTGTGCGAACAGTCCGGCGATAATCAGTCGTTACCCAGACTGATCAATCTATTTGAAACACAACGAATTAAGGAGCAAGAGGTGAAATTTAGCATAAAAAATGCAAGCCCGGAAAAACAGCGCAGCGCCTGTATCGTGGTCGGCGTGTTCGAACCTCGCAAACTGACCGAAGCTGCGGAGGCCATGGACAAGATCTCAAAGGGTTATATCAGCGGGATCTTGAAAAACGGCGATATGGAAGGCAAATCAGGCTCCACCCTGACTCTTCATAATGTGCCGAACACCATATGTGCGCGGGTACTGCTCGTCGGTCTGGGTAAGGAGCGAGACTTCCATGACAAGGGTTATCGTGATGCAGTCAGGACTGCCTTCAGGGCCCTTCAGGAGACCGGTGCTGCGGATGCAACCCTCTATTTAGCTGAAATTCCGCTAAAAACTCGGAACATCGCTTGGAAAATTTCTCAGACCGCGATCATTGGACTGGAAAGTATCTATCGATCAGATCAGCTTAAAAGTAAACACTCAGAGACCAAGAGACCTCTCAGTAAGATTATCTTAGGGGTGACCAGTACAGCAGGCTCTGCTGCCAATGAAGGTGCGCTGCAACAAGGACTCTCCATCGCCCACGGCATGAATCTGGCTAAGGATCTGGGGAACCTCCCTCCAAATATCTGCACCCCCACCTATCTTGCGCAACAGGCCATGAGTCTAGCCAAGACCTACAAGCTCAAGGCCACAATCCTAGAAGAGAAGGATATGGAGAAGCTCGGAATGGGA
>CAJBQQ010000258.1 GCA_903957805.1 uncultured Pseudomonadota bacterium
CCATTCACCCCACAAGTTGATAAGAAGTACACCTTTGACTTCAAGAAGTATGTTCGCGACAGCAAGGCGATGCATGAGCATTACAAGCTGGATGGAACCTTCACGGGTGAGCCTGAGTTCATGTTCCACAAGGACTTCCAGGCGACCGCTAAGGTTGGCGTAAAAGGATCGGACGACTAATGGCTACAAGTGGGGGTAAAGCAGGCGGCACGCTCCTCATTGGAGCGTTGCTTGGGGTCGTGATGGTGGCGGTGGTATTTGGCGGCGAAGCTGCCGTCTCCACCGACAAGTTCTGCACCAGCTGTCACTCAATGACCTATCCGGTAGCGGAATTGAAGAAATCTTCCCACTATGGGGCGCTGGGTGCGAATCCAGGTTGTAAGGACTGCCATATCCCTCAGGGCTTTGAGAACTTCCACTTAGCGCTCTATACCCATGCGGTGGATGGTGCACGGGAGCTCTACCTCGAGTTCGCTGAAGACTATTCCACGCTGGAGAAGTTTAACGAGCGCCGCTTGATCATGGCGCACGATGCGCGGATGAATCTGAAGAAGTGGGATAGTGTTACCTGCCGCGAATGTCACCGCGATCCACAGCCACCGGGTGCGGATGCTAAGGCCGCCCACAAGAAGATGGAAACTGAAGGGGCCACCTGTATCGACTGTCACCAGAACCTGGTACACAAGGCAGTGGCTGAGACCGATCTGAACGCCAGTCGGACCCAGAAGAAGATGGTCTTAAAAGAGGTCAAGGCCGACCCAGATGAGGAAGAGGAGTAATACCCCCCTCTAACCAGTACCCCCACTGCCCTCCCCGGGCAGTGGATTGACTCTTAGATTCGCCGCCTATCGGTAAGAACTCCCCTCTCTCAGTCAGGCGGATTAGCAAGGTAAAGACTAACCTAGCAAACCTGAGCGAACATGGCAATTCCTATCGTACTTGACCAAAGTAGCCGCCAATCACTACAAAGCCAGATCTTTGATCAGTTACGACAGCTGATCCTTGGCGGAAAACTCAAGCCCGGAGCACCGATTCCAGCAAGCCGCGTACTTGCTGACCAACTCTCCATCTCCCGTAATACCGTACTACTTGTTTATGATCGACTGATTGCTGAGGGCTATCTTCAATCACGCCGAGCAATTGGCACTTACGTAAACCTCGAATTACCTGAAACCAGCCTCGCTGCAGCGAGACGAATTGCAACTTCATCGCCAGTTACAACCGAGATGGTCAACCGTCCACTCATCCCCTTTATAGGACAAACACCGTCAGAGAGGAAGATTCGGCATCTCGACTTTGATTTCTTCCCCGATCGGCTAGACCCTGATTTATTTCCCCATAAAATTTGGTTACGCTATATCAATAAGGTATCCACCGCCACCAACACACAATTCAGCGAGTACTGTGATCCTTGTGGTTTGCTCAACCTACGGGAAATGATTGCAGATCATCTCGGCATGGCCCGAGGAATCAGCGTCTCATCTGATCAAGTCATCATCACCGCAGGCTCCCAAGAAGGATTGAATCTAGCAGCACGCCTTCTCGTTAAAGATGGGACTTTAGTTGCCACTGAGAACCCATGCTACCAGGGGGCGGCTCTCCTTTTTGAAAGCTATTATGCAAAATTAGTGCCAGTACCTGTAGATGAAGCTGGTTTGGATGTCGAAAAGCTGCCGGAGAGCGGAATAACACTCCTGTATGTAACACCTTCACATCAATACCCGCTCGGCTTCACGCTATCAATCGAACGACGTATGAAACTCCTCGAATGGGCAAGACGTTGCGGTGCATATATTATTGAAGATGACTATGACTCAGACTTCCAGTATCACGGCTCGCCATTAACAGCACTCATGGGACTCGATGATTATGGTTCTGTCATGTATTTGGGTACCTTCTCAAAGTCTATGGGTGCGGGATTGAGGATTGGTTATCTTGTCGTTCCCCGAGTTCTGATACATGCTGCCCGCTCAGCTAAGGCACTGTTAAATAGTGGGCATGCCTGGCTCGATCAAGCCGCAATGGCAGAGTTTATTCGTAGTGGTGCTTACGGTAATCACCTGAGACGTATGCGTCATCTCTATTCTAAGCGCCGTGATTGTCTCATCGAGGCCCTGCACCACCATTTCGGTTCGGTACGACTCTCTGGATTGGAAAGCGGGCTCCATCTAGCATGGCACCTACCAGATGATTTTCCAGATGCGCATAGGCTACAGGAACTTGCGCTCCAACATGGTGTAGGAATCTACTCTATAGACTCTAGTACCGCCTATGACTATGGGAGAAGTAGCTATAGTGAACGTACCCTAATACTCGGCTTCTCCTCAGTTAATGAGTATCAGATACGTGCTGGTATCCAGCGCATCGCAGATGCACTTGCAGGCCAACCAGTCGACTCTTCCCTTTCGTCAAAAACAGTGATGGGCTCTTAGATACCTTCTTGAATATCGTGCCTATCACCGGCATGATTCAGGGAGTCACTTTCAATATGGTTAATTGAGTTCATGGTTCGTTACAGACAGAACGATCATAATTATTTGGATGTTTCAAAAGATTCTATGTTTTAATAGCAACATAAATAGGGTAGTGTTTTGCCTACTTTTGGAGGGGGAATGCTGAAGTATCATTTTTCGATAAGGACGCGGAGCGGGCAGAGCGTTGACAATATTCGTATCGGGGGAATAGACCAGGCAGATGCAGAACG
>CAJBQQ010000259.1 GCA_903957805.1 uncultured Pseudomonadota bacterium
GACGAAGAGCATAACGGAGTTTAACTACCGTTACTCCGACCCAAAGCAGGCGCATGTATTTGTCGGCGTGTCTGTGCGCAACCGCGGCGAATCGGTACAACTGATCAAAAGTTTGAAAAAGAGTGGGCTGTATGCGGAAGACTTTAGTGATAACGAGATGGCGAAGCTACACATTCGTCACCTAGTGGGCGGGCGGGCGGGTGGGGTAAAGAATGAGATACTTTATCGGTTCGAGTTTCCAGATCGTCCTGGCGCCCTGATGAAGTTCCTAGATAGTATGAGCCAACACTGGAATATCAGCCTCTTCCACTATCGCAACCATGGTACTGATTATGGTCGTGTCCTGGTTGGGATGGAGGTGCCACCCACAGAGAAGACTGAATTTAAGAAATTTCTCGGCCAACTGGGATATCGGTACTGGGACGAGAGTCAGAATCCAGCCTATAAACTGTTCTTGGGGTAGGCGGGTTAGTATTTGTTTGACCCCCTTGCTCTGAGAGGTGTGGCGACATCATCACAGCACTCGTTTTACTCAGTGATTTTGCTGGGTGATCCATCTGGAAACCCCTTATTTAATATCATTCCGCTTTAATGTGGCAGGCCCTTCGCCTGCGCTATCTTAGGACCTTGTTATCCATATCTATTTTGCATTAATATTTTGTGGACATTTTGTAGGAACTCCTATAGCTTACGTTGAGTAACCATTTTTATTTAAGTGTTTTGTCTTTTCATAAACGAAGGGGGCCACGAAAATGCAACGTAAAATTGGACGCAAGAATCGTACTCGTATATCGGCACTAGCAGCAGGTGGAGTGGCTCTTCTTTCTATAGGAATGACGGGCGCACAAGCTGCTATGAAGACCCCTCAATCGAATGGCATGCTGAATTCTCTGATCATGCCAAAAGTTTTCAAGGATAACGGGATAGAAATCGGCGGATGGATGAACGGGGGGGCGACCTTCAACCCTAGCCACTCAACACTCGGGTATAACGGCCCGGTCACTTTCGGTGATCGAGCTAACCAGGCTCAGTTTAATCAGTTTAATATTTTTCTGAAGCGCGATGTGGTGAACTCGGGTAAATCGTGGGACTTGGGATTCCGTGCAGACTTTATGTTTGGTACCGATGCCATCTTCACCCAAGCCTACGGTAACCCTACCTTAGACCCTACTACTGGAGTTGCTCACAGCACTAGGGGAGATTGGGATCTCAACATATTAAATACTGGGCGTAACTACGGCGTGGCTTTGCCGCAAGCCTATGTAGAAATATACGCCCCAATCGCTAATGGTCTGACCATTAAGGCTGGTCACTTTTACACGCCGATCGGCTTTGAATCAGTTCCGGCACCGAATAACTTCTTCTACAGCCACGCCTATACCATGCAGTATGGGGAGCCTTTCACCCATACGGGTGTTCTGACCCACTACAATGTCGACAAGAATATTGTATTCATGAGTGGTGCGATTACCGGTAGCGGCACCGGTGGTTGGGATGGAAATTTTAATCGGAACATGAGTAACTGGGGCGGGATTGGTGGTCTCACCTATACGACGGATGACAAGAGAAGTTCGCTTAACATTGCTGGGACCGGCAGCCATCAGTCAGCCCGTAATAATGCTTTCTGGGGGATGTACAGCGTCGTGGCAAAGCACATGATCACCCCGAAGACGCATTTTATTCTGCAGCATGATCATGGGTATGCGGATAACGTAAAGGATAGCGCCGGAACACCAGGCCAGGCTCAGTGGTTTGGTATTAACACGCATCTGTACCAAGATGTGCTGCACGATCTCTCGATCGGTGTTCGAGGGGAGTGGTTCCGTGATCGGGATGGTTTCCGTGTTACTAGTCCAGGTCGAGTCTCTGCTGGTACCAATGTGGGCAGCGATGGGGCGCTTCATAGTTTTGCAATTCATGGAGCAGGAGCGTCGGCGCTTGGCGCTCCCGCTGACTATTACGCGGTCACCATCGGTGCAAATTGGAAGCCGGCAAAGAGACTGAAGATTGATACTAAAGCTCTACAGCAGTTTAATGTTCGGCCGAATATCCGTTACGACAGGGCTGACAGCTTAACTCAAGCGGCTTACAGGCCTTTTGGCGGTCAAAAGGATCAGGTGTTATTCTCAATGGACTTTACGCTTCCGTTCTAGTCTCTAGATCCTTAGAGTGACGTTTAAAATGCCAGCTTATTAACCAAGCTGGCATTTTTCATTCGAGGGGCAGATCCCGAGTTATTTTCCTAATCAGCCTGCTCACCTAGTTGCAGTAGCATCCGCACGTGGGGGATCCCCGCGTCGAGGAATTCATTTCCTTCTGACTGGAAACCAAATCGCATATAGAAATTGACCGCATAGGTCTGTGCATTAACAATCGCTATCGCAAGCCCTCGCGTCTTTGCTTCACTCAGTAGATGCTTCAAGAGTGCAGCACCCACGCCGCATCCGCGCCATTCTTTGAGTACGGCCATTCGTCCGATATGACCGTCTTGTAACAGTCGTGCGGTGCCGATCGGTCTGTTAGTGACATCGAGTGCTAGCAGATGAAGACAATTCTCGTCAAATTGATCCCACTCCAACTCGACAGGGACATTCTGCTCTTGAATGAATACAGTCTCGCGAATGGAGCGCACTGCAGGATTGTCGATTTGCCAGTCTGCGACTCGGACAGTAAAGGAACTCATGTTTTTGGTAAGCGGCGATACAGGGCAGACAGCTGCTTTGAGAGCAGAGAGGAGGGTCTACTGGTGTTAACGAAAGAGACGGTCAGGAGGCTATCAAAGTGAGTCAACACGGATCATTTGATATTAATCCGACATTACTTAAAAGGATGACGCAGAACAATAGTCTCTTCACGGTCCGGTCCGGTTGAGATCATATCTACCGGGACCTCACACACCTCTTCCATCCTCTTCAAATAATTCTGCGCGGCTTTGGGCAATTGCTCGAAATCCTTAATCCCAACTGTGCTCCCCATCCAGCCCGGCATCTCCTCGTAGACGGGCTCACAAAGCGCGAGCTCATCAGCCCCTACCGGTAGAATGCTACTGAATTTCTCGCCCTCGGCGTTGCTATCCAATTTGTAGCCTACGCCCAGGCTCAAGGTCTCGACACCGTCTAGCACATCGAGCTTGGTAACACATAGACCGGATACACCATTAATCTGAATAGAGCGTTTGAGGGCTGCGGCATCAAACCAGCCACAACGGCGTGGCCGTCCGGTGGTTGAGCCGAACTCATTGCCGCGTTTGGCGAGATGACGGCCAACTTCATCATCTAGCTCAGTTGGAAAAGGACCAGCCCCGACTCGAGTGGTATAGGCCTTTGTTATTCCCAGTACGTAGTGCAACATCTGCGGACCGACTCCACTGCCAGTAGTCGCTGCCCCTGCGATGCAGTTACTCGAGGTAACGAATGGGTAAGTGCCGTGATCTATATCCAGCAACGTACCTTGAGCCCCTTCAAACAGTAAATTGTTTCCGGCCTTGTTAGCTTCGAATAGCAGTCTCGGGACGTCGGCGCTCATCGGCTTGATTCGTTCTGCAAGTGCTAGGGTCTCATCCATAGTCTGTTGGAAGTCAACGATCGGCGCGTGGAAATAATTTTTCAGAACAAAGTTATGATAATCGAGCATCTCTCCCAGCTTGGCTGCAAAACGGTCAC
>CAJBQQ010000260.1 GCA_903957805.1 uncultured Pseudomonadota bacterium
CTCAGCGCTGCCCATGGCATCAGCAAGCCCCAGATCTATACTCTTCTGGCCGGTCCAAACAATTCCGCTAAAAATCTCTGGGGCATCCTTCAAGCGCTTACCCCTTCCCTCCTGAACAACCTGGATGAACTGTTGATGAATATCAACCAACATTTCTCGGGCATGATCCTGCTGTTTCGGATTAGAAGGCGAGAATGGATCAAGAAATCCTTTGTTCTCCCCCGCCGTGAGAAGTCGTCGTTCGATACCGAGCTTTTCCATCGTCCCTGTAAAACCAAATCCATCCATTAGCGCACCGATGGACCCGACCATGCTCGCCTTATCCACATAAATCTTGTCTGCAGCTGCAGCAACATAATAGCCCCCTGATGCACAGATATCCTCGACCACCGCATAGAGAGGGATATCAGGGTATTCTGCGCGCAGACGGCGTATTTCATCGTTGATATAACCCGCCTGTACCGGACTGCCGCCAGGGCTATTAATCCTCAGGATCACTCCCTGTGTTTTTTTATCCTTGAAGGCCTCCTGCAGGCCTGCATTAATATTGTCAGCGCTACTGACGCTGTCGGCTGAAATTACGCCTCGAAGGTCTACCAGTGCTGTGTGCTTGGTGGAAATGGGACCATCCTTACCACCGGTCCAGCCCATTGCGAGGAATAGCAGAATGATCAGGTAGAGGAAAGTGAGGGACTTAAATAATATCCCCCACTGCCGCGCCCGTCTCTGCTCTTGAAGGGAAGAGAATACCAGCTTCTCTAGTACCCTCTTCTCCCAATCTTCGTTGTGCTTTTCTGAATCCGACATAGTTACTTCAATCCTTCAAAAAGATGTTGCCATCCCGCTCTTCAATTTCCAGGCGTTGCAGATTCTTCCCCTTGCATGGTCCACCGACACAAAATCCAGTGTGCGGCTCGTAGGTCGCACCATGAGTCGAACAGATTAAGTATAACCCTGAATCATCGAAGAATTCTCCTTCTATCCAGTCCAACTCCACGCCTATATGGGCGCAACGGTTAAGATAGGCATAGATTTTCCCCTGATGCCGGATCATAAATGCCGGGGCAGATCGCGATTCATTCGGTGGCTCCACGATAAAACGGACGCCCTTACCGTCATCTGAAATTTCGCTGCTTGAACAGATTAGACGTTCGTCTCGAACCATAAATTCAATTCCACAATGCTGTTGACACAGTCAAGCGGTGCCAGTGAAAGAAGACTCTCTCGAGGATGGGCACCGTACGTCACACCTAATCCAGCAACCTTGGCATTGATCGCCATCTGTAAATCGTGAGTGGTATCACCTACCATCAGAGCGCGCCTTGGCTCAACGTCAAATTGCTCCATCAATTCCAATAGCATTGCCGGGTGAGGCTTTGAGAAAGTCTCATCGGCACATCGGCTTGAATGGAACTACTGCCCCAGCCCGCTAGATTCAAACGCATTATCGAGTTCAGATCGTCCCTTGCCCGTGGCTACAGCCAGCAGGAGCTCCTTCGTATGCAGGCTCTCAATGACCTCGGTCACTCCCTCGAATAGGGAGATCCTCTGCCCATATACGGAATAATGATGAAAGTAACGATCCACCAACAGCCCAACCTGCTGTGAGGATGCGATCGGAAAGAGATACTCCAATGCGTCACTCAACCCCAAACCAATGACATGACGAG
>CAJBQQ010000261.1 GCA_903957805.1 uncultured Pseudomonadota bacterium
AAGCGGATCATTTGTGCCGCGCGTGAGGTATTTCTAGTGCGCGGGGTCAGTCGCACCACCATGGAGCATATTGCTGCTCAGGCGGGAGTGACACGGGGAGCGGTTTATTGGCACTTTGATAACAAGATTGATCTGTTCAATGCAATGCGTGAGCAAGTATTCTTACCCCTGATAGACCGGATGGACGATACCTTGCTGATTGAGGGTTCTGAAGATCCTCTGGCCCGGATAGAGGATTTTCTGTGTACCACCATACAGATGCTAGATGATAGTGCTGAGACACGGCAGATCTACGAAATAATGATGATTAAGTGCGAATATGTGGAAGAGTTCGCAACGGTTTTACAGCAAATACTGTCGAATTGTTCTGGTATCGCTGGAAAGTTGCAGTTGGTTTATGAGCGTGCAAAAGCTCAAGGCCAACTCCACGCGACACATGATCCTGTCCAGTTAACGATGGATACCCATTTATTCTTCATTGGACTGCTGCATATGTGGGTGAAAGATATCGAGGGTACCCAGTTCCGTCATCAGGCAATAGATCTTATCAAGACCCATATGCGACTCCGTCGCAATTAACGTTGGTCCTCCTGGTCTCCCGATAATGACCGCCCTGTACACCCTTGAGCCATGCCTTTCCAGAGCTGAATAGATTAGACAAGGAATGGCGCGTGGGTGACTAGGACCCTGTTTCGATGGGTTAGATGTCTCCACGTAAAGACCAGTCAAAGTTGACTAAATCAATCAACTATCTTATAGTTGACAAAATTAGTCATCTATTGATGGCGGCAAATCACATCTGATACATTCAACCATCTGATTAAAAATCGTTTTTTATGAAACTTACAACCAAAGGCCGTTTTGCAGTGACGGCATTGTTAGATCTGGCAATGCAGCAGGGTACTGGGCCGGTAACGCTCGCTGGAATTAGCCATCGTCAGCAAATCTCACTATCTTATCTTGAGCAGCTATTCGCAAAACTACGTCAGCGCGGACTGGTTGCAAGCGTCCGTGGTCCGGGTGGGGGTTATCGTCTTGCTAAAGATAGTGTGCAGATAACGGTTGCTGAAATCATACTTGCTGTGGACGAGCCGATGGATTCGACTCAATGTGGCGGCAAGGAGAACTGCCTCGATGACAGAAAATGTCTGACCCATGACTTATGGGTCAGACTTAATGATTTGATTTTTGATCATCTGGGTAGCGTATCCCTAAGACAATTAGTTGATGATCAGAAAGTGCGTCACGATCACTCGGTTGGTTTGCTGGATATGCGTAAGGTCAATCACATTGTTGAAGATATTGCACTTTCAGTATGATTTCGGCGTAACTACATACCTAGGTATCGGTCACGATTAATGTAGTGACGGATGGATTATAAAGATGGCAATAACACTGACAGAGAGTGCAGCAAAACAGATTCAGACGCAGCTTGAAAAGCGCGGCAAGGGACTGGCTTTGCGGATTGGCGTTAAGAAGGTGGGCTGTTCTGGATTTGCCTACACATTTGACTATGCAGACGAGGTATGTGCGGATGACCAAGTATTCGAGTCGAATAATGCGCGGGTAGTGGTCGCCGCCGCCAATCTGTCATTCCTCGATGGCTCGTGTGTCAACTTCGTTAGGGAAGGACTCAACTCCACCTTCAAGTTCGATAACCCTAACATTGAAAATACATGCGGCTGTGGCGAAAGTTTCAGTCTGAAAGAATCAACTGAGATTTAACAATAACAGATAGAAAGAGACTCTGTAACAGTAGTCCAGAATTTCTACTTCACAATAGATGACATTGGAGCAATCTGAATGAGTGCCGTGTTACAGAATCTGGTCAACCAGCCTTATAAGCATGGTTTCGTTACTGAAATCGAGTCTGATGTTGCGCCGAAAGGACTTAACGAAAGCACTATCCGGATGATCTCAGCCAAGAAAAACGAGCCCGACTGGCTGCTCGAATTTCGTCTGAACGCTTATCAGAAATGGCTCACAATGAAAGAGCCTCAATGGCCAAATGTTGACTATCCAAAGATAGACTTTCAATCAATCAGCTACTACTCGGCACCGAAGCCTAAAAAGAAATTGGGAAGTATGGATGAGGTCGATCCAGAGTTATTGCGTACCTTTGAGAAGCTCGGTGTGCCGATGCACGAGAGGGCCGCACTTGCCGGTGTTGCCGTCGACGTGATTTTTGATAGCGTATCTGTAGCGACCACCTACAAGGAAAAATTGGCTGAGGTCGGTATTATTTTCGGCTCCATTTCAGAGGCCGTACATACGCATCCCGATCTGGTGAAGCGATATCTTGGGACAGTGGTACCGGTTGGGGATAATTATTATGCTGCACTCAATTCGGCGGTATTCACCGATGGCTCATTCTGTTTCATTCCGAAGGGGGTCAAGTGCCCGATGGATCTGTCGACTTATTTCCGTATTAATACTGAAGCATCGGGTCAGTTTGAGCGCACGCTAATCATTGCAGAGGAGGGCGCTTCTGTCTCCTACCTTGAAGGCTGTACCGCACCCAGGTTCGACACCAATCAATTGCACGCGGCCGTAGTCGAGCTCGTCGCGCTTGATAATGCGGATATTAAGTACTCGACCGTACAGAACTGGTATGCGGGGGATGAGAATGGAGTTGGCGGTATTTTCAATTTCGTGACCAAGCGAGGACTCGCCAAGGGAGTTAACTCTCGAATCTCTTGGACTCAGGTCGAGACCGGTTCGGCAATCACCTGGAAATACCCTTCATGCATACTGCAGGGTGATAACTCGGTCGGCGAATTTTATTCAGTAGCGGTGACCAATAATCATCAACAAGCCGATACGGGTACTAAGATGATCCACATCGGTAAGAATACGCGCAGCACCATCGTCAGCAAGGGTATCTCGGCTGGCCATTCCAACAATAGCTACCGTGGACTGGTTAAGATTGCACCCACCGCAGCCGGTTCTCGTAACTACTCGCAATGCGACTCAATGCTGATTGGTGACCAATGCAGTGCCAGCACTTTCCCCTATATTCAGGTGCGCAATAATAGCGCCATGGTCGAGCATGAAGCCTCCACCTCAAAAATTGGTGAAGATCAATTGTTCTATTTTGCGCAGCGTGGTATCGGCGCTGAGGAGGCGGTATCGATGATCATCAACGGATTCTGTAAGGATGTATTTCAACAGTTACCAATGGAGTTTGCAGTCGAGGCGACTAAATTGCTTGGATTCAAGCTCGAAGGGAGTGTCGGATGATCTCTCCAGATAGTAAATTGCTGCTGGAAATACGCGGATTACGGGCAAGCATTAATAGCATCGAGATCCTAAAGGGAGTCGATCTCACGGTCAGAAGTGGTGAAGTGCATGCGATCATGGGTATCAATGGCTCAGGAAAGAGCACCCTCGCCAAGGTACTTGCGGGACATGCTGCCTATGAGGTTACTGGGGGCACGGTATTGTTCGAAGGCAACAATTTATTCGATTTGGCACCTGAAGAGCGGGCTCGTGCCGGCGTATTCCTTGCCTTCCAGTATCCAATCGAGATACCTGGCGTTGCCAATAATCAGTTTCTGAGACTTACCTACAATACAGTACAAACGCATCGTGGCAAGGACGAGCTTGATCCGCTTGAGTTTGATGATTTTGTGCGGGAGAAAATGAAGATGCTTGAAATGAGCCCTGATTTTCTTGACCGTAGTGTCAATGCAGGCTTTTCTGGGGGAGAAAAAAAGCGTAATGAAATCTTGCAGATGGCATTGCTTGAACCACGTCTTTCAATTCTCGATGAGACTGATTCCGGTCTGGATATTGATGCACTCAGGATCGTTGCAAATGGCGTCAATCAGCTCGCGACTAAGGATAATGCGACCATACTCGTGACTCATTATCAGCGTTTGCTCAATTATATCGTGCCCGACTATGTGCACGTGATGGAGGCAGGTCGCATCATCAAGACCGGCGGTAAACAGCTTGCGGTTGATCTCGAGTCACATGGCTACGATTGGGTAAGTACCGAACAGCGTGCCGCAGCGAGAATATAGAAATGA
>CAJBQQ010000262.1 GCA_903957805.1 uncultured Pseudomonadota bacterium
TCTTGAGGAGTACGCTCCGAAGAATCTTGTGACCGAGATCATCGAAGTCAATGTGACCAATCTTGCCGGGGTGCCGTCCATCATTTATGGACTATTGGCATTGGGCCTGTTTGTATATCAACTAGGATTTGGCCAGAGTATCCTGTCAGCGGGGTTGGCCTTGGCATTGCTCATTCTGCCGGTCGTGATTGTCACCACCCGTGAGGCCATCCGTGCCATCCCTGTAGCCATCCGTGAGGGTTCTTATGCTCTCGGTGCAACAAAGTGGCAGACCGTTTCTGATCATCTGATACCCTACGCTGCGGCAGGGATTCTGACCGGCATTATCATCGGCCTAGCTCGTGCGATTGGTGAGACTGCGCCTATTATCACTATCGGCGCTATGACCTTTATTGCTTTTCTGCCTCCATCACTGGTACAGACTGAATTCCCATTTCTGTCTTTCGAGTGGCTAACATCACCATTCACAGTGATGCCGATTCAGATGTTTAATTGGGTATCTCGGCCGGAAGAGGCATTTCAATTAAACGCGGCAGCGGCTGGACTGGTGTTGGTGGTGATGACACTCGCAATGAATGGACTGGCCATCTATTTGCGCTATCACATGCGTAAAAAAATCAAATGGTAGAGGACCGCATGCAAGAGAGCATTGATTTACAGGACACACTGAATCAGTACAAGTCAGAAGTGAGGGACTTGAGTTTCTATTATGGGGACTTTAATGCCCTTAAAGGCATCAATATGGTATTGCATGAAAAGAAGGTGACTGCGCTGATAGGCCCCTCTGGCTGCGGCAAGTCCACTTTTCTGCGTTGTTTTAACCGGATGCATGATCTCTATCCCGGCAATCGGTATGTGGGTGACATCATTTTGCACCCAGACAATGTCAATATCCTTGCAAGCGATGTCGATCCGATCGAGGTACGGATGAGGATCAGTATGGTTTTCCAGAAGCCTAACCCCTTTCCCAAATCAATCTATGAGAATGTCGCCTATGGGCTGAGGGTTCGGGGTGTCAGGCAGCGCGCTGTACTGGATGAGAAGGTGGAGGAGGCTTTGCGTGATGCAGCGCTGTGGGACGAAGTGAAGGATCGCTTGAATCAGTTGGCCTTCAATCTATCCGGTGGTCAGCAACAGCGTTTATGCATTGCACGTGCTCTTGCTACAGATCCAGAAATCCTGCTATTTGACGAGCCCACCTCGGCACTTGACCCGATCGCGACTGCTAGTATCGAGGAGCTCATCACTGACCTGAAGGATAAGGTCACCATTCTCATCGTTACTCACAATATGCAGCAGGCAGCTCGGGTGTCGGACTTTACCGCTTATATGTATCTGGGGGAGCTTATTGAGTTTGGTGTCACCGATACCATCTTTATTAAGCCCAAGAATAAGCAGACGGAGGACTACATCACTGGGCGTTTTGGTTAAGAAGGACCCCAGCAACCTCTAATATTTTTTATAATTATCTTATATTACAGATAGTTATATTCTGTTTCGTCGATAATCCGATACTCCAACAGAGCGGCCTTATCTTTCACCGTAGCAGTCGATCCCTATCCCAGCATTTTATTTTCAATTTCGTACGCTTAATACCCACTGAGTTCGTTATATTTGCTTGCCCCGATTTGATTCCTGAGATTGACCGGATACCCGTTCACGAGTAACATTCGCACCCTTTAGGGACAAAGACGGCTATGCGCTCAAAGCTGGTTGCGGGCAACTGGAAGATGCATGGTGGAATGGCGCAGAATAGGCTCCTGCTCGACTTGATCGTTGGTGGGACAAGAGGTCTGCAAGGGGCAGATTGCGCCGTGTGCGTGCCATACCCTTACCTGTCTCAGGTTCAGTCATTGCTGCAAGATACTCATATTCTCTGGGGCGCTCAGAACATGAGCCAACATGAGAAGGGTGCCTACACCGGTGAGGTGTCA
>CAJBQQ010000263.1 GCA_903957805.1 uncultured Pseudomonadota bacterium
GCGCGATTCATGAAAAATTTCATGACCGGTGCGGAGAGTATTCAGGTGGCTGTAGAAAATTATGTCAAGGAAGTTAAAGCCGGAAGATTCCCCGGCCCTGAGCATGGGTTCTAAGAGGTCGTGGAGATAATAACCGACATTTCGACACTACGTGCACGACTCCAGTGTGAGCCCGAGATTGCTTTTGTCCCAACCATGGGAGGCCTACATGAAGGCCATTTGTCACTGGTACAGCGTGCGCAGCAAGAAGCAGATTGTGTGGTGGCAAGCATATTCGTGAACCGGTTGCAGTTTGCGCCGACTGAGGATTTTGCTCAATATCCACGTACACTGGAAGATGATTGTAAGCTGTTGCAAAAACAGGGTGTTAATGTGGTTTTTGCACCCGATGACAAGGATATTTATTCGGTCCCACAGGATTTTCTGATTGATCCATCGCCATTAGCCAATACCTTGGAGGGAGAATTCCGTCCGGGTTTTTTTCGTGGCGTGATGACGGTGATACTTAAGCTATTCAACATAGTACAGCCACAGATTGTAGTATTCGGCAAAAAAGATTATCAGCAGATGCAGCTCGTACGTGAAATGGTGAGACAAATGAATCTGCCATTAAAAGTTATTGCATGTGAAACCACGCGCGCCCCAGATGGTCTGGCATTGAGTTCGCGCAACCGTTATCTGAGTAATGAAGAGCGAATTGAGGCCGCGCGTTTGTATCGGGTTTTATCCGAGATAAAGAGAGCGGCGGAATCAGGAAATGTAGATTTTCAGCGGTTGTGCAAAGATGCGCGCGAGAATCTCATTAGCCATCAATGGCAGGTTGACTACATCGGGCTACATCAACGAAACACTCTGCTCCCAGCAGAGGTCGGTGATTTAGATTTGGTAGCCCTGGCAGCCGCTAGATTAGGTAAAACACGGCTCATTGACAGCCTTGAAATCTCCGCCAAGCATTGAGTTCTCTGACCCTCATGCAACTGATTCATAGGCCCTAAGTAGATGCGGCAGGTCAGGTTAGAGTCTTCTTCTTGAATGTTGAAGATACCTATACTGCTCTTAAATCACGCTAATCTGATGATTGTTTGAGTCCTTTCGTATACTTCTCATGTGTTATTTCGGACAGTTCGCGATGCAACGCTCTTCCACGATTCTCTTTCCACCGCAACTCAAGAAACATGCATCTTGAATGGGTTGGCAGCCACACTCCTTTTCGCATTGTTCGTATCGTAACCGGTCGAACTCTCTTCTGCGGTCTGGCAGAATGGGTGGTATAGGTAAATTAAAATAGGCTGGAGAGTATCCCATCCCGTACCACGGTGAGCCGCCCCATCCCCATGAGGGCCCCCAGCCATGACCTGCTCCCCAAGGATATCCGCCCCATCTTCCTGCCGATGTCCCCCATCCAAAGGACCGGTAGAAGCGGCCAGTATTCATTTGCTGGCGGTAACTTTGAGACTCGCTTTCATAGCGTATTACTGCTTCCTGATATCGTTGTTCTACCAAGGGTTCTATACGTTGCAAACACATCTGGTAAGTGGATGTACAACTCTGCTGACATGCTGTCAGTTGTTTCGTACACTCCCCCAAGCAAACAATACCTTCTGGGTTGATCGGTGGTTCGTAACGGTGAGTGACTTGGTAGCGAGGCTCAAAGCTTGCGCAACCGAATAAAGCTACGGCCAGGATGGTGAGGGTGATGGTTCGCAAGGCTGGAAACATAGTTGTCATCTCAACAGTAGTTTCATGATTGATCAAGTTAATCATAGCAGCCTGATGAATCAACTGAAGGCAGAGATTTATAATACGCAAACAATTATAATTCTATTGTCGCATTACAAACTTTCCTGTCAAAAAAACTCCTACGCGCTCATCATGTAGGATGATGCCATATCAGGACCGGACTCTTCATTAATAAATAGAATCAGGACTTATCATGCCCATTAAATCCCGCATTCGTACCATCCCGCATTACCCCCACGAGGGGATTATGTTTCGCGATATCACTACACTACTGAAAGATCCGGTCGGGCTGAGAGCGACCGTTCAGGAGATTGCTAGCCGGTACCAGTCACTAAAGATCGACAAGGTA
>CAJBQQ010000264.1 GCA_903957805.1 uncultured Pseudomonadota bacterium
GAATGGGGTGATCGGCATGGCAGATGTGTTGCAGCAGAGCAGCCTCACCGGTCACCAGACGGAGATGGTTGACCTCATCCGTGAATCGGCCTTCGCGCTGCTCGATATCATTGACGATATTCTCGATTTCTCTAAGATCGAGGCCGGTAAGTTGGAGATTGAACGCGAGCCGATGTCGGTCATGGATGTGATGGAGAAGGCTTGCGGTACGCTGGAGAGTCTGGCAGTAAGGAAAGAAGTCGAGTTACTCCTCTTCATCGACCCAGAAATTCCTGAGGAGGTTTTGGGAGATGCCCTCAGGCTGAGACAGGTACTGGTCAATCTAATCAATAATGCGATCAAGTTTTCAAGTGGGCAGTCGCGCAGGAGTCGAGTATCTGTGCGTGCGTTGCTGTCAGAGGTCGGATCGGGTGAATTGGTGGTGGAGTTTCGTATCGCCGACAATGGAATCGGCATGAATGAAGAGACTCTGGGAAGAATTTTTTCGTCATTCACCCAGGGAGATGCTTCGACCACACGACGTTTTGGCGGCAGTGGATTAGGACTGGCTATCTCTCACCATCTAACCGAGCTGATGGGTGGAAAGATCGATGTGCAAAGTTCGCTCGGGGTGGGGTCCACCTTTACCGTGAGACTGCCCTTCATACCCTCCCCAGTTCAGGCGATCGTAACCAACAAGTCATATGATCTGAAGGGATTGTCCTGCCTAGTGATGGGAAGCGACGAGGGTCTAGCGGATGACCTGGCCACTTACCTTAAGTATGGTGGTGCATCAGTTGAACGTTTGTCGGATTTTGAGCAAGCCCGTGGGCGGATTGATACTCTCCCTTTGGGTCAGTGGCTACTCGTCATTGATGCGGGTCGTGATACAACACCCCCGGTCGATGAGTTGCGTGCTGCCTTCCGCCAACGTCAAGGTCTTGACCCTCATTTCGTCGTGCTCGAGCATGGTCATCATCAAATCCAAACCGAACCAAGATTTGTGATCGTTAGACGTGGGAGAAGGCACCATGGACGTAATGAGTCTGTAGATCTTGTCACACTGGATGGCGATGTCATGAGACGAGATCTCTTCCTCAAGGCGGTGGCCATGGCCGCAGGTCGGTTGCATGAGGAGGAAGACAGGGTGCTGGTCAAGGCAGGGGTTACCCCTCCCACACGTGAAGAGGCCTTGCTAGAGGGTAGACTACTACTCGTTGCAGAAGATAATGAAATCAACCAGAAGGTGATCCGTCAGCAACTCTCCCTGCTCGGATATGCAGCAGACATCGCCAGCAATGGCCGAGAAGCTTTAAAGCGCTGGGAGAGTGGTCATTATGTATTGCTACTGACGGATCTGCATATGCCGGAGATGGATGGCTATCAACTCACCACCGCCATCCGTGCAACAGAATCTGGAAAAGCGCATTCACCCATCATCGCGTTCACTGCCAATGCACTGAAGGGCGAGGCGGAGCATTGTTTGGAGATCGGGATGGATGATTATCTGAGTAAGCCGGTACAGTTGATCCATTTAAAAGCGATGCTGGAAAAGTGGTTGCCACTAGTTAAATCCGTTACTGAATCGATTGTACTAAGTACCCGTACAGAGGGCTCTAGTAGCACTCCCGTCACCAAGAAAATGCCTGTTGATGTTCATACCCTCGAGGAATTGGTGGGCAGTGACCCAGCAGTGATTAATGATTTTCTGCGGGATTTTCGTGTGAGCTCGGCCATGATAGCGACTGAATTGCGCGTTGCTCATCAGATGGGGCAGCCCTTAGCAGTGGGTGCAGCAGCACACAAGCTCAAGTCATCGTCCCGGGCGGTCGGTGCATCGGCGTTGGGTGATCTGTGTGAGCAGATGGAGAGGGCGGGGAAGGGGGGTGACACCGCAGCATTGACACTGCTATTGCCTCAGTTCGAGGAAGAGCTTGCTGCGGTGGACCAGTATATCGCTACCCTATAAGCCTGATCAGGGTAGCTTGTGGGTTAAGGAACCTGCTGATCAATCACGATATTAATATTCTTGTCACCTGGTTTTACTTTTTGACTAAATCCTTGCAAGTCTCCGCTCTCAGGCATGGCCTTACCAGATTTTGTGATTCTGGCGCTGATGATGAGTTGAGGAACGTTGGAGATTTTTAAATCTGGGCGAGCTCCCATTCCATCTGTCAGCAAGAAAGAGGCCGGCAAGTCTCGGACCTTCTTCACTGATATGGCTCGTGGCATGGGTGGACCTTCTGTCGCACGGGCAAAGATGAAGAGTGTGTCGTCAGGTGAGACCTTTCCAGCCAGTGCCGCGCTCAGCGTAACAGTCCCTGTAAGGGTGGCGCCCGTTGCGCTGGCAGCCCCCGCATTCGGACTCGTGGCAGTAGCCTGGCTTGCAGGGGGTGGACTATTCTGATTGCTGGTGGATGCTTGTTTCTGCATCCCTGCCATGGTGCTGCCATTACCCGATGCCAATGACTTTGCCTCTGTGATGCTCTCCTTAACGGACTGGGCGAGTTTAGACTCGGGGGGGATCTGTACCAGTAGCTTCTCCCAGTAACTCGCAGCCTGTTTAAAATTCTTCTGCTCAAAGGCGGCTGTACCGGCCAGGGCCAAGGCTTTAGGATTTTTAGGGCTCAGACTTAATGCCTTATTAACCAGCTCCATCGGTTCCCCTTGAAGGCTTCCACCATTCGTCATCGCGACGATATCAGCATAATCGACAAGTAGCTCAGGACTCTCGGGTGAGAGCGCAATCACTCGCTCGTAGGCGATCTTAGCCTCATTGAACCGTTGCATGATGGCATAAGTTCGCCCAAGCATGATCCATCCCTCTACATCGTCCGGTTGTTCTCTGAGACGTGCGATCAGGCTATCAAGTACCGATGAAAAGTTCTGATGACCAGATTCCGACTCCGACTCTGATCCCGACATTGGTGATTGTTGCTCAGATATGGGTTGTGGCGTTAATCCCTTGGTATTGCCGATCCAGAGATAAAGAGAAACTGCCATGAGTGGGATCGCCAGCATCAGGACCGTGATGGTCGCAATATTGCCGCGATTACTGCCCGTTATGACCATGCTCGCAAGAGACTCGCCTTCAGGAACATCCTGAACCATTCTCTGCTGTAACTCACGTTTACTCTGATCGTACTGCTCCTTGCTCAAGACATCACTCCTGAGGTCTGACTCGAGTTCGGCCAATTGATCGCGATAGATGCTTACATTGGCAGCCTTACGGATGACCCCTGTACGACTCGTCCCCTTACTTAGAAGGGTCGGTACGATGAATAGCAAGGCACCGATGGTCAGGATGCCAGCAACAACCCAAAATGATGTCATGCGTTGTTACCCTTGTCTTCCTTCAGCAGGGACTCTGCATGACGGTGTTGATCAGCTGTTAGTGGAGGTTCTTCGATTTGTCTGCGTCGCATTTTTAGATAAAAGAATAGGATTCCAGCGCCTATCAGGAGAAACGCGAAGGGTCCAATCCATAATAGGTAAGTGGTAGGCTTGATGGGAGGGTTATAGAGTACAAAATCACCGTATCGTTCTACCAGGAAATCAATGATCTCCTGATCCTTCTTGCCTTCTTTTATCTGCTCTCGAATTTCACGTCTCAGATCATTGGCAAAGTCAGCACGAGAACCGGCCAGAGACTCGTTCTGACAGACCAGGCATCGTAAATCCTCAGAGAGCGCCAGCATGCGCTTCTCGATCACCGGGTCTTCTGCGACTGGAGCAGCTTCCTTGGCCCAACTGAGGGGAGACATTAGGGCAAGAATGAGCAGCAGTGTGATCTGTTTTCTACCGCGGGTATTGAGTAAATCCGGGATCATCCCTGAAGTTCCTTAATGAGTGGCAGAATTTTATTCTCCAGTGACTCAATCGTGACTGGACCGATCTGCTTGTGTCGGATGACGCCATTCTTGTCGATGACATAGGTCTCGGGAACGCCGTAGACACCATAATCAATACCGATCCGACCTTCCGGATCGACCACACTGACAGTATAGGGGTCACCATACTGACCGAGCCATTGCAGGGCCAGTTCAGGCTTGTCTTTATAATTCAATCCATAGATGGGCACTATTCCAGACTTGGATAGCTCTACCAGGAGGGGATGCTCTTCACGGCAGGAGACGCACCACGATGCCCACACATTCAGTAGCCAGACCTTCCCCAGATTGTCCTTGGATGAGAGGATCTGATCGGGTTCATGGAGGCGTGGTGATTGAAAGACCGGTGCTGGCTTACCGACTAGTGGGGATGGTATCTCACGAGGCTTGAGGCCAAGTCCAACAGCAAGAAAACCCACCAGTACGATAAAAGCTGCTAGGGGCAGCAGGAAACGCATCATCCCTTCTTGCCCCCTGTGGCTAACCGAGTGCCGCTAGGGGCTCTACCCCCTCCATCCTTCTCCTCGGTCGCCGCTTCGATGGGCTTGGTATTGATCTTCAGACGGTATCGCCGATCGCTCACTGCAAGCATCCCGCCAAAGGCCATTAACAAGCAACCAAACCAGATCCAGTCAACGAAGGGCTTGTGGTATACCCGTACGACCCAAGCACCATCCTCCAGAGGCTCCCCCAAGGCAACATACAGATCACGTATGAAACCGGTATCGATGGCGGGCTCAGTCATGGCCATTCCGGATGCATTGTAGGTACGTTTTTCTGGCTGCATCACACGGATCTTCTCGCCATTGCGAAGGACCTCGATATCACCTCTCATTGCTGAGTAATTAGGTCCAGTGACTGGACTGGCGCCGGTAAAGCGGAAGGTGTAACCCCCCATCTCAACGGTACTGCCGATCTCCATACGGACATCCTTCTCGGTCTCGTATCCATTGACCAGTGTGACACCGATAATGAATATGGCGATTCCGAAGTGGGCCAGGTGCATGCTGTAATAGCTACGTGATTGTCTGGCCAGTCTTGTAAATACGCTACCCTGACCGCTGTTCTGTAGGCGGTGGCGGATGCTAACAAAGATAGTTGCGATGACCCAGAATGCCAGTAGCAGACCAAAACTGACCATCGGCTTCCACTCACCCATGACCAGAGGCATCAGAAGTGCCGTTGCCATACTCACAGCGAATGCCCAACGAAGACGCATCACCAGTTCGGGTAGGCTTGCTTGCTTCCAGCGGGCGAGTGGTCCCAACCCCATCAAGAAGATTGCTGGTGTCATGAGAGGAACAAATACCGCCTCGAAGTAGGGTGGCCCAACGGATATCTTACCCAGATCGAGAGAGTCCATGATTAATGGGTAGAGCGTTCCGAGTAATACGCTACCCGCAGCAACGACCAGTAGAAGGTTATTCGCGAGTAGCATTGACTCTCTAGACACTAAATCAAACTTACCCCCCAAGCCGACCTTAGGCGCCCGCCAAGC
>CAJBQQ010000265.1 GCA_903957805.1 uncultured Pseudomonadota bacterium
CTGTGAGTACATGAACCGTAGCGACCAGCAGCAGGCATTATACTCAATCCCTACCAGTCTCTCCAGAGTTCTGGAGTCTAGAAGAGAGTAGTTTATTTTCCCGACAGCCTGCCATTTATCATTGAAACGCCACTGGGCTGATATATCCGCCTGGTGAAGTCCAAGTGGGTTCACAGGATATAACGGGATTACTATTGGATTCAGTAGTGCACCAGGCCCAAAACGGGAATATCGGTAGCCGAGGTTAATGACTCTGCCTATTTGTGGGCTGTAACTGAGGGCAGATCGTACCACGTCGACTTCTGCCTTATTCTGATCAAACTGAACGGTTGTATCGGTCTTGATTTGTGGCGTGAAGTGACCCGTGACTCCAGCGATAAGGTCTATCTTGCTATTGGTTGGGGGTACTCCTGCCAAGGTTACCCGGGTCGGGGTGAAGAAAATCTGCTGACCTATGCTCAGGCTTAGACGTTCCTTTCCAGTGTTTGCTTCGAGGAATCGTGAAGTGAGTCCCAGTGTGACTCGGTTAGCGTCATTGATGCGATCACTCCCGCTGAAGCGGTTCTCATTAAATATTTGCATGAAACTAAAATCTGTAAAGGCTGAATCAAAGTTGGGTAGGCGGGTCTGGTCGCGGTAAGGGACATAGACATACATAGCTCGTGGTTCGAGGGTTTGGGTGAAGCGCTCTCCACGTACGGTAACATCACGGTCAAAAGTGAGGCCGCTATCCAAGCTTAGTATGGGCAGAGTACGGTCCGGCTGCAGAGGGCTGCCCAAATTGGTTACGGCCTGGCTGGCATTGAGGTCATAGCTGGTGTGGTGTATGCCAATTTTCGGGATAATAAAACCGAATTCCTTGCGAAGAGGAAAGCTGATGCTGGGATTAAATACTAGGCGGTTACCAGTTGGCATGCTAGCCAGTCTATGAGAGAAGCTCGTCCAACTGCTCTTCAGATCAAGCTCCGCACCGAAAATATTGGGTTTTGTTATATTTAGTGTAAATTCCGGCAAGCGCTGGTAAATCCCTCCCCCGCGGATATTCTGGAAGCTCTGTGTCATCACTTTGAAATTGACTGAACCATCCCCCCAGAGATTATTTTGATAGGCGAGAGATGCTTCTTGCTTCATATTTGCCTGGCTGGTCTTTGTGACATCATAGGCCAGGTCAATGAAGTAGTTATTATCAGAAACCTTGTTGAAGTCAACATTGCCGGTCCATCCATAGCCAAACCTCTGCTCGTGTTTGAAGGCTAGGCTATATCGATTCAGATCGGAAGTAACTGCACCTGGAATTGCGCCTGAAGTTGCGCTGGGTAAGATCTCTAGCAGTAGATTTCCGGTTGCTTTCTTATCTATATAACGCAATTCATTTTGCATCATGATGCCACGGTTGGACATTGATCGCATCGCGAAGGTTGCATCAATATTGGGCGCAATATTCCAATAAAATGGAATCGTGAGCTCGGCGCCAGTTCTAACGCTGTAACCAATTTCAGGGGCGAGTAGTCCGCTTTTTCGGGTCTTAGTGTCAAGGGAGAAGTTTACCCATGGCGTATAAGCGATCGGAACCCCCTTGAAAGCGATCGTGACATGGCGGCCGGTACCTACCTCTTTCTTGTTGTCTATTTTCAGATCATCTGCCAGAAGCATCCAGTCATTGTCACCTTCTGGGCAGGTGGTGTAGCTTCCTTGCCGGACCCGGTAGTTATCCTCACCTTCAAACATTAGTAACTTAGCGGTACCTCGGGCGCTACCAGCATCCTTATCGAGTCCCTCCTGAAGACGATAATTAACCTGGCTTAATTGACCGGTTGTATTGTCAAGATTTAGCCTGAGTTCAGAGCCTTCAATTAGGTCTTTGCCGCCCCGGCGCTCGATACGCACGGTGTCCTCGACCGTAATCTCATTAGTATTTGGAAGATATCTTATTCGTTTAGCCGTGATGAGCTTGTCATCACTACGCACTTCGACATTGCCGATCGCCTCGAACATTTCGTCGACAGTCCCTTCTAGGCTATCAGCATCGATATATACCAGTTTGTTTTCTGATTCAGCGCCCCGTAGCTCATTCTCATATAAGGAGCCGACCCCGCGCTCCTGATGACCCTGCACCCATCCAACTTCTGCGGATACAAATTTATTGGGGTTGGCGATTTTCTTTGCGATAGAAATCGTCGGTCCGACCGGGGTGGTGGGGGTTGGTGGTACGGGTGCAGCCACTACAATTGGGGTTACGCCGCGCAGTTGGATCTCACCAAGCAGCTCAATGTTGCGCTCATAGTGACCCTGCATTCGACCAGCTTCAATGTGTGAGGGCGAGGGGACATTGTTGCTTTTCAGTGTCTTTCGTACCAGTGGCGGTGAGTCAACAATCGCGTTCAGGGTGGGTGAAGAGGTTTCGGCTAGTACATTGAACGAGATGCAAAGTAAGAAAATCAGCCAATGGATAGGGTAGGGGAAATATGAGCTCATTTTTTGGAGCTCTGCCGTGAAAAGGCTGTCCGGCCGCGGATCAATTGCCATTTTCAGGTTTCTAATTATCGCATTACCGGTATCGAAGTGCGACGGCATGTATCCTTTTGCGGTCGGCTTCCAGGGAAGGGAGCATTCATTGGTCCTGCCACTCAGCCTGTCAGACGATGCTGCATGGGCGAATAAGGTTGTAAGTGTAACAAAAAATAAGGCACAAACCACATACAATCCTTGATAATCTGGGTATTAGCGGGGGGTATCATCTTCAGTTGAGGGGGGTGAACAGGATAGATATTGCTGCCGGACATATTAAAGAAAGTATGTGACAGTTTTGGTACTCAGTCTCACTGACAGGATAATCTCTCCATCTGCTTCGAAGTAAATCCAATGTACATTAGCCGCATCATTCTTCTTCGCCACGGTGAAACTGTATGGAATCAAGAGAGCCGTATCCAGGGGCATCTCGATAGCCCCCTCAGTGCCACCGGTATCGCGCAGGCTGAGGCCTTAGCTCAACGGTTGGCGGGTGAAAACTTTGCTGCCATTTATAGCAGCGATCTGGGTCGAGCACATGAGACAGCGGAGCGTATTGCGAGCGTTACCAGCCACCGAGTCATTCTTGATTCAACTCTCAGGGAGCGCAATCTAGGGGTGCTACAAGGGCTCATTCGTACCGAAGCAAAGTCCTTGTATCCAGAAATCTATACCCGTTACAGGACCTTTGATCCAGACTGTGTGATCCCGGGTGGTGAGAATGCAATTCATTTCATTACGAGGGTGGTAGCGACTTTTACTTCTATTGCGAGTCGGTTTCCTGGGAGATCTGTAGTGGTGGTAACCCACGGTGGGACCTTGGATGTGATGTATCGTCATGCCAGCGGGCTTCCGTTGCAGGGACCACGCACGGCTTCATTGCCGAATGCTGGTTTCAATTGTCTAATCCTTGACGAGGCGGGATGCTGGTCACCCCAGCTCTGGGGTGATGTAACTCATCTACAAAAACTTTTACCAGGTGGTAGTGGATGAGGCGGCCTGATGTTAGGCAGAGAGTCGTTGCGCGAATAAACTTTCGGGCGGATGCCGTGATATAACTATAAGAGCCACTCAGAGTCGGTTGTTTTTTTGACGAGCCGCGCCTGCTGGGTGCGTTCTATTCCATCTTTAGGAGCTGACTTGCATATTCATATTCTCGGCATTTGCGGTACTTTTATGGGCGGGGTCGCGGCAATAGCCCGCGAGGCTGGGCACAGGGTCACGGGATGCGATGCCGGTGTCTATCCGCCGATGAGCACTCAACTGGAGAGGCAAGGGATCGATCTGATTGAGGGATACTCTCCTGAACAGATCGGACTGAATCCTGATGTGTTTGTGGTTGGTAACGTGGTATCTCGTGGCAATCTATTGATGGAAGAAATTCTTGGACGCAATCTACCTTATATTTCAGGTCCGCAATGGCTTTCAGAGAACGTATTACGAGATAAATGGGTGCTGGCAGTTGCGGGTACCCACGGTAAAACGACTACTAGCTCGATGTTGGCATGGATACTTGCAGATGCCGGTATGGAGCCCGGTTTTCTGATCGGCGGAATACCTCAGAATTTTGGTATATCGGCTCGGCTTGGTAGTGACTCACCTTTCTTTGTTATCGAAGCGGATGAGTATGACACCGCCTTCTTTGACAAGCGTTCTAAATTTGTTCATTACCGCCCCAGGACGGTAATTCTCAATAATTTGGAGTTCGATCATGCTGATATCTTCGTTGATCTTGCTGCTATCGAGCATCAATTTCATCAACTCGTCCGTATCGTCCCAAATAATGGTTTAATCGTTACTAATGGCAGGGATGAGAGTTTGCAGCGAGTTCTGGCCAAAGGTTGTAGGACGCCATTGGAAAAAGTGGGGACACCAGACGGCTGGCAGGCGAGTACCCAGGAGGGTGGGGGAATTGCCATCTCCTATATGGACGAGCCGCAGGGTATTCTGAACTGGGAGCTGATGGGCGATCATAACCGCATGAATGCTTTGGCAGCGTTGTCTGCGGCTCGCCATGCTGGCGTGCCAGTTAGAACTGGCATCGAGTCGCTGGCGCGATTTAAAAACGTCAAGCGTCGTATGGAAGTGCGCGGCATAGTCAGGGGCATCACTGTATACGATGATTTCGCTCATCATCCCACTGCAATCCACACGACGTTGCAAGGTTTGCGCGACAAAGTAAATGGAGGACGCATTGTCGCGGTCCTAGAGCCTCGTTCTAATACCATGAAGATGGGGACTTGGAAGGAAAGTCTGGCAGGTAGTCTTACAGTTGCCGATCGAGTGTTCTGTTATACCGCTAACCTGGGTTGGAATGCCGCAGAATCTTTGCAGTCTCTCGGTTCCAAAATATCAAACCACGACAGTCTAGAGCAGTTAATCGCTGCTATTGTCGAAACCACCCACTCTGGCGATCACGTGCTTATTATGAGCAATGGCGGTTTCGGTGGCATTCATGAGAAATTACTCAAGGCGTTGGTTGTAGCATGATCTCTCGGTGATCGGTCAATCCTGCAACTTTGAGTTCAAGATCCTCAGTTCAAGTGGCATAAGTTGCGAGTGGTTTAGCTGCCTTCCAGAATTTCCATAAGTCATAGCTTGTTATAGAGAAACTCTTGATGCTACGTTCATCAACAGTGGTGAGGGTAAGTTTTTCTAGTTCACCCTGCTTTAAGGCCGTTAGCAAGGGGCCGAACCACTCCAGTTCAAATTTATTCAGGCTTTCTCGCCAGCCGTAAGCATCATCGTATTGAGCCTTCCCGCTTAGCATGTCGAGTATGACCAAGTGATTGCCAGTTGTGGCAGCATGATGCCATTCTGCTGCTGTGGGTGGGAGATCCGCATGACTCGTAGTGGTTGCCAATGCGAGGGACTTGGGGAGAACAGCATTGCCCCATATATGAGTATAGGGAGAGACGATCGATTGTGGCATGGTTCCGCCACCCCAGGGCCAGATGCTATTAATAGCAAGTTCACCTCGCGCTTCGCGCGCTAGATTGAGTGGATGCTCGTATAGGAACATTTGGATCTCGTTGAAGTATCTCTGCCATTGGAGACCATCTCCACCGGATGGAAGAAGATCGCTGATGTTCCTGCCGGAGACTGCACTGAGCAAGTGGGTCTTCAGAGTAGGCACTTCGGCCACACGCAAATACCAGCGGTCTGGGGCTAGCGGTAGAAGAGGTGGTCTCTGTGTCGCGATACCGGAGCTCCCTACCGTGAGATCGTAACCATCTCCGGCAAAATGGCGGTTAAGTAAATCAGTAAATTGGACTGCTTCTTCTGCTGTAACTCGGAAAATCCGGCTGTCGGCCAGCACAATCTGGTTGTGCTCGATCCGTAAATGTACAGGATCAGCGCGGAGCCAGTAATGATTTCCGGTTGTTACCTGACCACCGCTGTCGGCCTGCAACGTGATCGGCGCCACTGGCCAGTCTTGCTGTTTTTCTACACCAAAAGTGCGGCACAGCCAAGCCTCGAGCCCATTCGAATCATCTTCAGTACGTAAGCTTTTCGCAAGCAGGGTTTCAAGAGCGGGTAACGGGAGGTCGCGGTATATTTCAGGCAAGGAATCTTCCGGCCAGAACAGGGAAGGAATGAGAAGATGCAACTTCATTGTGCGCAGGAAGGGGGTGAATAAATAGAGTTTTGGTCCGTGCTGATTAAACGACTTCGAAGCCCGCATCCCTGATGGTCTGCTCTAAAAGAGCAATACTGATTATTGCATCATCATGCTGAACCCTAGCCTGAGCATTCTCTAGCGAAACATCCGCATCTCCAACCCCGGGGAGAGTTTTCAGTACATTCTTTATACTCTTAACACAGCCCACGCAGGTCATACCTTTGATGGTGATCACAGTTGTTCGCATTTGCTACCCTCCTTTCAATCGTTATGGTCCTGGTTTCCAGCGTTTCAGAAGTAATGAGTTGCTCACCACTGACACTGAACTCATTGCCATTGCCGCACCTGCAATCACTGGATTGAGGAGCCCTGCGGCAGCGAGTGGAATGCCAAGAATGTTGTAGATGAAGGCAAAGAAAAGGTTCTGGCGGATTTTACTCAGTGTTGCTCGCGAGAGCGAGATCGCATCGGCCGCACTCATTAGATCATTACGCATC
>CAJBQQ010000266.1 GCA_903957805.1 uncultured Pseudomonadota bacterium
AGTTGGCGGAGAGAGAGGGATTCGAACCCTCGGTACGGTTGAAGCCGTACGCACGCTTTCCAGGCGTGTACCTTAAACCACTCGGCCATCTCTCCGATCAAAGGAATCCGGCTGACCGGAACCGATAAGGCTGCAAAGGATAAACCAGAATAGGCTCGCCGGCAAATTATCAGGACGATATTAATGCTTGGAGCGGGTGTTTGATTGTCTTGACAGTAGTTGATCAACTGTTAGCTACTTGCCGTCGAATGGTCTAGCCAATTTTCCAGTCCTAGTGAATTGAGATCAATATCAATTCGTAGCAATTCATGAATCCTTTCCTGTGGAAGTTTGCAGCCGTGTGCTGTCAGTCGTCGTGATAATAACGATCCAAGTTCTTTAATCAGCGTTGAATGCCTGTCAGGGTTATCGTTGGATATCCCTCTAGCGATTGATACATGGGCATCAATCAGCTCATGCATTTCGACAGCATGTTCCGGTAAGTGACTGATGCGACCGTAGTGAGTAAGGAAGGCATGCTCCGGTTTATAACTAATCAGTCGATCCAGAGAGGCGTGTGCCGCAGTCGGGTCAAACTGTACAGGTGTAGTGGTTGGAAATACAAATTCCATCCCATCCACATCGAACTCGCGGTAGGAAACGCCGAATGTGTCGCCAGTGAAGAATGAGTGGCTTTGTTCATCAAAGATGCAGTAGTGATGTCGTGCATGGCCAGGGGTGTCGAGAAAAAGCAGAGGTCTACCATTAAAATCGATGCGTAATTCATCTGGCGCTTCAATGATACGTCCTACGTCTATGGGACGAATCTCGCCATACATGCGACTAAATTCCATTTCACCATATACTGCTTTTGCGCTTTCAATGAGTTTGGAGGGGTCGGCCATGTGACGAGCGCCGCGTGGATGAACGACTAGCTTTGCATTGGGTAGGCATTGCATGAACTCACTTGCACCACCGGCATGATCGAGATGGATGTGGGTTAGAAAGACATAGCTTACATTTTCAGGTGCGAGATTCTTATGCTTCAAAGTTTCAATTACGCCGGGAACAGAAAACGCGGTTCCTGTGTCAACTAGCGCTACATTGTTACCTTCGACAATCATATGAATCGCAACCAATCCCTGACGATGGTACTGAGCATCAATAGTGCTAATGCCGTGGTCGTAGTCGATTATGTGCGGTAGGTCCATGGCTCTTTGTTTGACTAACTAGTTTATGGGTTGCTGCAATTGCTCAAGTATTGCCGGGTTCTCTAGGGTGGAAATATCCTGAGTTATTTTCTCTCCTCTGGCAATTGCACGTAGCAACCGACGCATAATTTTTCCGGAGCGAGTTTTTGGCAAATTGTCACCGAAACGAATCTCATCTGGCCGTGCAATCGGGCCAATTTCTTTGGTGACCCATTCACGCAATGATACGGAGATATTGTGTGCATCCTCTCCATGAGGGCGTATGCCTTTGAGAACTACGAATGCGATGATGGCCTCTCCCTTGATGTCATGAGGCTTGCCAACCACTGCTGCCTCCGCCACAAGAGGATTTGATACCAATGCTGATTCTATCTCCATGGTTCCCAAGCGATGACCGGAAACATTGAGTACATCATCGATACGGCCCATGATCCAGAAATAGCCATCAAGATCACGACTAGCGGAATCGCCTGCAAGATAATACTTACCCCCTAAGTCTTGCGGAAAATAAGTTTTCCGGAAACGCTCAGGGTCACCCCATAGAGTGCGAGCAAGTGAAGGAAATGGGCGCTTAATGACGAGGAATCCGCCCTTTCCATTCTCCACTTCATGGCCTGTTTCATCCACGATGGTCGCCATAATTCCGGGTAATGGGAAGGTGCAGGAACCGGGCTTTAGAGGGACCGCGCCAGGCATTGGGGCGAGCATGTGCGAGCCTGTTTCAGTTTGCCACCATGTATCCACGATGGGGCAACGGGATTGGCCTACGACGGTGTAATACCACATCCATGCTTCCGGGTTAATGGGTTCACCGACCGATCCCAGTAGTCGCAATGACGATAGATCAAATTGGCCGGGTAAATCCGGACCTGATTTAATCAGTGATCGGATTGCGGTGGGGGCGGTATAGAAAGTAGTTACTTTGTGGTCTTGGATAATTTTCCAGAAACGACCCGAATCAGGATAAGTAGGAACTCCCTCAAATATAATCTGGGTGGCACCCATTGCCAGAGGGCCGTATGCCACATAGCTGTGGCCGGTAACCCAACCTACATCAGCCGTACACCAGAATATATCAGCGGGCTTGTAATCAAAAATCCATTTCATGCTGAGCAATGTGCCAAGCAAGTATCCCGCGGAAGAGTGTTGTACACCCTTCGGTTTGCCGGTTGAACCGGACGTGTAGAGAGTAAATAGTGGATGTTCCGCATTGACCCATTCCGGTTCATAAGTATCGTCCTTGTCCGCAATGAGGTCGTGCCACCAGACGTCACGCGTGGTATGACACTTAGAATCCTTACCAGAGCGTTGATAGATCACTACGGATCTCACAGAGTCTACCCCTCCCATGGAAAGAGCCTCATCTACGGCAGATTTCAGGGAGATACTCTTACCACCTCGGACTTGTTCGTCGGCAGAGATCACGGCTACTGCGCCGGCATCGACAATACGTTCATGTAAGCTTTTAGCGGAGAAGCCTCCAAACACCACAGAATGAATTGCACCGATTCGGGCGCAGGCCTGCATAGCTACGATCGCCTCGATGCTCATGGGCATATAGATGATGACACGGTCACCCTTGCCAACATCGAGAGACTTGAGGCCGTTGGCAAACTGGCATACGCGGCGGTGAAGGTCCCGATAAGTGGACCGAGTAACCTTGCCATCGTCTGCCTCGAAAATGATGGCGACTTTATCGGGCTGAGTAACGAGATGCCGATCAAGGCAGTTGTATGAAATATTCAGTTGACCATCGTCGAACCACTTAAAGAATGGGTGATTACTCTCGTCCAGCACACGAGTGAATGGCTTGTGCCATAGAATCTGTTCTTTTGCTAAATTCCCCCAGAAATTCTCATAATCTCTTTCGGCCTCGGCGCACAGTGCATGATAAGAAGCTAGACCGGCCAGATTAGATTGTTCCACGAATGCCGCATCTGGAGGGAAGGTCTCGCTTCCATGCAGAATGGATTTGATTGCTGGCATGTTCATTCTCCAGTATTGAGATTTTTGACTACAGGAATTGTATCACTCGTGGCAACTGAATCAGACCGGCCCATCTGCCTTCTCGATTGGCATAAAAAGGTTCATTTATGGGGGAGATAACGTTATCAGACAAGACTTTCTTATGAAGTATCTATTTCATTAAGTATAAAAATTTGCTAGAATGCCCCCTTAATTTTTATGGGCTTGTTTGGCCCATTTTTTGTTTGTAGCGAGGCTATGGAGCTACACGAATTGCTGGAATTGACCCTGTCTGGGATGGGTTATGAGCTGGTTGACGTGGAGCGGTCGCCACGCGGCAAGCTGTTACGGGTGTTTATTGACAAGCCCAATGGCATTGCTGTGGAGGACTGTGTCGCCGTCAGTGACCATCTGGGTCGATTATTCGCGGTTGAAAATATCGATTATGATCGACTGGAGATATCCTCTCCAGGAATGGATAGGCCATTGAAGAGGGCATCTGATTTTGCTCGGTTTACTGGAGAATTGGCTAAACTGAAGTTACGTGTAGCGTTACAGGGGCAGAGAAATTTTATCGGTATCTTGCGCGGAGTGAGCGACGAGGTACTGAAGCTGGAAGTGGATGGAGCGATTCTTGATATTGAGTTGGGTAATCTTGAAAAGGCCCGTTTAGTTCCAAAATTGTAGCTATCTGAGAATTCGGTCGGAGGTAGTATGAGTCGCGAAGTTTTATTGTTGGTGGACGCGTTGGCGCGTGAGAAGAATGTTGAAAAAGACATTGTTTTTGCAGCACTCGAATCAGCACTAGCATCTGCTACTAAAAAGCGTTTTCAAGAAGACGCCGAGGTACGTGTATCGATTGACCGGGAGACAGGTGACTACCAGTCCTTCCGTCGCTGGCAAATAGTGACCGATGATACAGTCGAGGATCCTGCACGTCAGATCTCTCTGAGTGAGGCATCGCAGCTCGATTCTGCTCTCCAACTAGGTGAGTTCGTCGAGGAAGCTCTTGAGCCTGTGGAGGTTGGCCGTATTGGTGCTCAAGCAGCCAAACAGGTTATATACCAAAAAATCCGAGATGCCGAGCGTGAACAGATTCTGAATGACTTTCTCGAGCGCAAGGAGTACATGGTTAGCGGCACCATCAAACGCATGGAACGGGGTAATGCCATCATCGAGTCTGGCAGGGTAGAGGCTGTTTTACCTCGCGACCAGACAATTCCCAAGGAGAATCTGCGAGTTGGTGACCGTGTGCGCGCTTATTTATCTAAAGTTGACCGCACTGCTCGGGGACCGCAACTGGTGCTATCACGGATTGCGCCAGAATTTTTGATGAAACTGTTTGAGTTAGAGGTTCCAGAGATCGAGGAAGGACTGCTAGAGATCAAGGCTGCAGCGAGAGATCCAGGTTCGCGCGCGAAGATTGCAGTAAAGTCTAATGATCAACGTGTCGACCCGATTGGTACTTGTGTCGGTATGCGTGGATCTAGGGTGCAGGCAGTGACCGGTGAATTGGCTGGAGAACGGGTGGATATCATTCTGTGGTCGGACGATCCGGCCACCTTTGTCATTAATGCGCTGGCTCCTGCCGAAATCAGCAGCATCATGGTGGATGAGGAAAAACACAGCATGGACATCGTGGTGGATGAGGATAATCTCGCTCAAGCCATTGGCAGAGGTGGTCAGAATGTTCGTCTTGCATCTGAACTGACCGGATGGGAGCTCAATATTATGAGCGTGGATGAATCCCAGGCGAAAAATGAAGAAGAGTTCTCGGTCACTCGTCAGCTCTTTATGGACAAGCTTGATGTGGACGAGGAAGTGGCGGATATTCTGGCACAGGAAGGCTTTACCAGTTTGGAAGAAGTGGCCTACGTGCCGCTTAATGAAATGCTGGAGATCGAATCATTTGATGAGCAGACTGTAAATGAACTTCGTAATCGGGCGCGTAATGTACTTCTGACCGAGGCCATTGTTAGTGAGGAAAAAGTAGGGCATATGGCAGAGGATCTACTGTCGCTGGAAGGAATGGACAGTCAGATGGCGCATGATTTAGCGGCTAAGGGTATAAAAACCCAAGAAGATCTGGCCGACTTGGCAGTGGATGACCTTATAGAAATGATCGACATAGATGCCGAACGAGCCAAGACGTTGATTATGGCGGCTCGCGCACCGTGGTTTGCCTAATCTTGGCAGATCGAGCATAGGATATTAAAGGCTACTAATTAATGGCGCAGATGAGTGTAGAACAATTTGCTAGTGAACTAGGACTGTTACCAGCAGTATTGCTGGAACAGCTCCAAGCAGCGGGCGTCAGCAAAGAAATTGCCAAAGATGGTCTGACCGAGAAAGATAAAAACCAACTTCTGGATTATCTGCGTAAGGTCCATGGTGCAACAGAGGATAAAGGCAAGATTACTCTGACCCGTCGGCAGACAACAGAGATTAAAAAATCAGATAGCACTGGAAAGGCTCGTACTATCCAGGTAGAGGTTCGTAAGAAGCGTGTTTTTGTAAAGCGCGATCTTGTGGACGGCGTAACAGCAGATAACAATGAGGCCATTGAGCCGGCAGTGCCGGTACAGGCTGCGCCGCCAATTCCATTAGCCCCAGTGTCGGTAGTGGATGCCGCACAAAAAGAATTGCGTGCGGGAGAAGCAAAAAAACAAGCTGAGTTGATTGCACGGCAAGTTGCGGAAATAAAGGAAAAGAAAGACCGCAATAAACCTCTCGTAGTTGAAGCTAAACAGACTGAACCGACTGCCGTGGTAGTTGCTGTTCCAGTTGCAGTTCCAACTGAGACAGGAATGCCTGCGCCAACTCCAGTTGCTACCGAAGGGACCTTACATAAACCAGTCGTTAAGCCGGAAGATAAGGCTGCTAAGGCTGAGAAGAAGAAGAAACAGACTAAACAGGTCATCTGGAAGGATGAGAGTTCAGAAAAACGAGGACTTAAAACACGCGGCGATTTATCTGGCGGGAAAGGATGGCGTACACGCAGAGATAGACACAGTAAGGGCCCGAGTGAGGATCAGGGAAGTCATGCCTTCTCAGCGCCAACCGAGACGGTGGTGCATGAGGTGATGGTGCCTGAAACAATCTCTGTTGGAGCGCTAGCGCAAAAAATGACGGTCAAGGCTGCCGAAGTCATTAAGACTCTGATGAAGATGGGCAATATGGTTACCATCAATCAGATGCTGGATCAGGAAACAGCCATGATCGTAGTGGAGGAGATGGGTCACGTGGCTAAGTACGCGGCTCTGGATAGCCCTGAGGCTTTCTTGGTGGACACCGAACTCCCCACAATAGAGTATCAAACAGAGCCACGTGCTCCAGTAGTCACGGTAATGGGTCACGTTGATCATGGTAAAACCTCATTACTGGACTATATCCGTCGCACACGTGTAGCGAGCGGTGAAGCAGGGGGTATCACTCAGCATATTGGTGCCTATCACGTTGAGACCGAACGTGGAATGATCACTTTCCTTGACACGCCAGGTCATGAAGCATTTACGGCAATGCGCGCCCGGGGCGCTAAGGTCACCGATCTGGTTGTGCTGGTGGTGGCAGCAGATGATGGGGTAATGCCCCAGACCATAGAGGCGGTTCATCACGCTAAGGCAGCCAAGGTGCCGATAGTAGTTGCGGTCAATAAGATAGATAAACCAGAGGCTAACTCGGAACGCATCAGGCAGGAGCTGGTAACGCAAGGTGTGGTGCCAGAAGATTGGGGTGGAGACACCATGTTCATCGAGGTTTCAGCCAAGACTGGGCAAGGGATCGATGCGCTACTGGAGAGTGTTCTTCTCCAGGCTGAAGTATTGGAACTTAAAGCAGCGAAGGAAGCGCCCGCCAGGGGTATTGTAATCGAATCACGTTTGGACCGAGGACGGGGTCCGGTGGCAACGATCTTGGTGCAGTCCGGAACCTTGAAACGAGGAGATATCCTGCTGGCAGGAGCCGTATTCGGTCGGGTACGGGCAATGTTAGACGAGAATGGTAAGCCAGTTGAGAAAGCAGGTCCTTCCATCCCTGTGGAGATTCAGGGTTTGTCAGAAGTGCCGGTGGCGGGGGAGTCTGTAGTCGTCATGGTTGACGAGCGTAAAGCACGAGAGATCGCTCTTTTCCGTCAAGGTAAGTTCCGAGATGTGAAGCTCGCCAGACAGCAGGCAGCAAAACTGGAAAACATATTCGAGCAGAAGGGTGATGTTAAGGTACTTGCCTTGATCATCAAGGCCGATGTGCAAGGCTCTTACGAGGCGCTAACCCATGCATTGGATAAGCTATCTACAGATGAAGTTAAAGTAAATATCATCCATAGCGGAGTGGGTGCTATTACCGAGTCCGACATCAACTTAGCACTCGCTTCCAAGGCCGTAGTAATTGGCTTCAATAGTCGTGCAGATACAGTTGCTCGCAAACT
>CAJBQQ010000267.1 GCA_903957805.1 uncultured Pseudomonadota bacterium
CCGTCCATTCTGCTCAGAACGTTGCAAGATGACCGACCTGGGTCTGTGGGCTAACGAGTCCTACCGAATTCCTGAAACAGAGAAGCAGGAGGAGTGGGAGATCAAGAGTAGTGATTAGCCAGACCCACTCCATCTAACCTGGTTCCAGACTCACTAATCGGCCCTATCGGCCCTGACAGTCCCGTCACTGTAAGTCCCCCGCAAACCCTCGCATCATTGCAATTCCATGCCCACCATGCTCACACGAGGTGTTCATGTCTTCCTCACGCATCCCTCCCAGCGCATAGACCGGGACCGGATAATCGCGGATGAGATTGGCAAATCTCTGCCATCCCAGTGATGATGATCCGGGGTGGCTCAGCGTTGGCAGAACCGGTCCGAGTAACACAAGATCCATCCCCATCTGAGCAGCCTGAAAGAGCTCCTCTGAATTGTGGCAGGATGCACTGCACCACCCAATATCAGGACGTTGTGTCAGGTTCATCAGGTCTGATGATGGGAGGTGCAGCCCATTCGCACCCACCTCCAGAGCCATTCTGAGATCGCCATTCAATAATACCCGAGCACCGTGTTGGTGTGACCGATCGATCACACCAGCGGCAAATGCACGCAACTCATCCCGACCCATTCCCTTTTCACGGATCTGTATCAGTCTTACCCCCTTCAGAAGAGCCCGCTCTATCCGTTCCAGTGACAGGCTCACACCAATCTCTGAGGCATTGGTGATGGCGCAAATAGAGGGCAGGGTCAGAGATTTTAGTACCGACGCATTCGCAGGCAGCATCGGCGCCACGTCCACATGATCAGCTGACTGCCAGGATAGAGTCTGCCCCTCGTGTGGGTAAGGTTCTCCATGCCAAGCCACGACCCGGTAAAAGTGCAGCCTCACGGTCGCGTGCTCATAATCAAATACGCGGGTGATCCAGGGGTATGAATGCTCGACCTGCAACCCAAGCTCTTCCATAAGCTCACGGTTGAGTGCCTGTTGCGGACTTTCACCCGGCTCTAACTTACCGCCGGGGAATTCCCAGTATCCCGGATAGGGCTTTCCCTCGGGTCTGCGCGCAAGGAGGAAGCGCCCATCAGGCCGGGTGATGACCGCTGCTGCGACATCAATTATTTTTTGGGGTGAGGCCATGGTTGGGTGATTTTGGAGGCGTTAACTAGAACTGAAAAATTCTGCTGAGGATTCTCTACCTGGCCCCTATACCCTGCCTTCCAGACCAGTCACGAGCGAACTGCCAAGCAACCCGTCCACTCCTCGACCCTCGTTCAATCGACCACTGAAGTGCAGTCGCGCGGGTGGAAGGGCTCATCTCTGGAATACCGAAATGGGCCAGCCAGTGCTGGACAATCTCGAGATAATGATCCTGATCGAATGGGTAGAAGGATACCCACAAACCAAAGCGTTCAGACAGTGAGATCTTCTCCTCGATCGACTCGCTCGGATGGATCTCTGAGCCGATATGCTTTGTATCGAGATTGTCCTGCATGAACTCCGGCATCAGGTGCCTCCGGTTTGAAGTGGCATAGACCAAAACATTCTCAGAGGATGTTGCGACAGAGCCATCTAGGACCACTTTCAGGGCCTTATAACCGGGCTCATCTGACTCAAACGAGAGGTCATCGCAAAAGATAATGAAACGCTCCGGGCGTTTACATACCTGATCGACGATATCGTGAAGGTCGGTGAGATCACCCTTCTCAACCTCGATCAATCTCAATCCCTTGGAGGAGTACCTATTCAGTACCGCCTTCACTAGGGATGACTTACCAGTCCCTCGTGCACCGGTCAGGAGTACGTTATTCGATGGGTAGCCCTGAACGAACTGTCGGGTATTACGGTCGATGAGTTTCTTTTGAGAGTCGATCCCGTGTAATTCAGAGAGCTCAATACGGTGTGGTTGATTGACCGGCTGTATGAACCCGGAACCCCCCTTCTTACGCCAACGGAAAGCGATCGACGCATCCCAGTCGACAGCACTCCTCCCCTCAGGCAGAAGACCTTCCAGTCGGGAGAGCAGGTGATCGGCACGGCTATACAATCTTTCGAGGTCGCTCATCGGATCAATCCATCAACTACGATAGCTCGCATTGATCTTCACATAGTCGTATGAGAAGTCACAGGTCCATACCGTCACCGATGAATCCCCTCGATTGAGTACAACCCTCACAGTGATCTCATCTTGATTCATCACCCTCTGCCCATCCGCCTCCAGATAGCTCCCCGCCCTGCCACCATTCTCTGCAACGAGTACCTCGTCGAGATAGAGCTTTATCTGATTTACATCGAGATCATTAATCCCTGCATAACCGATGGCGGCGAGTATCCTCCCCAGATTCGGGTCGGACGCGAAGAAGGCGGTCTTAACCAGAGGGGAGTGTGCGATTGCATAAGCAACCTTAGCGCATTCA
>CAJBQQ010000268.1 GCA_903957805.1 uncultured Pseudomonadota bacterium
ACGGCTCGGGTGTAATCCCTGTTAGCAGCAAACTGCCTACCATCCTCAAAGTCTCCAGCAAAGACTGGGAGTGCAAGAGATGCAAGTATCAGGCCCGTAAAGGTTAATAACCACATAATTTACTCAGCGCGAGTTCACTCGGTAGGATCTGAGTTATTCAGTCTTTTCCACATCCACAGACTCTGCTTCAACCTGAGTCGAGTCTGGATTCTCGTCAGACGGTGTCTTACCTTTATCTAGCTTGCGTTGTCTTTTCTCTTCTTGTTTCTTTTTCTTGGCTAGATCTTTCTGGCGTTTTTCATATTGGAAATTTGGCTGTGCCAATTTGTTACTCCTCTAGTGGCTATTTCTGAAGCAGAGAGAACCAGATAAGACTTGATTCTTGCTTTGATTATTCTACGTGGAAATGGGGAATCTATCTGTACATATTTGGACTAGGAGGGGAGGCAGATGGGAAGATGAGGGAGAGGATTTATCAGAACGTCAATTGATACCGTACCCTTTCGGTTTGTAGCAATTCGGAAGATTGTCGAGCAAGGTTTGCTCGGGATCATTGGATTTCGGAGGTGGTCGAGGGGCGGGGGGTGCTTCTACATTATTAATTGTTATGAACGGCCATGCAGTCTCTAAGCTACGACTGTATTCATATGTTTTAATTCTGTCACTGAACTATCTAATGCCTTCAGGAAATCTTCGATCTGCATCGGCGTGTTGGTACTACCTAGACTGACCCGTACCGCACACCGCGCCAGCGTGGGATCGACCCCCATCGCCTCTAGCACATGGCTCTTGCCAGGAGTTGCGCTGGAGCAAGCTGCACCACTGGCCACTGCAAATCCGACTTTATCCAATCGGACTGACAGGGTATCACCCTCGATACCGGGGATCGCAAAGTAACAGGTATTTGGTAAGCGTACTGCTCCCTGACCGAAGATGACAGCACCCATTGAAATCAGCCCCTTCTCTAAGAGGGTATGCATGGCCCTAATACGCGTGGTCATCTCGGTCATGCGCGTCTTGGCTAGTTCACAGGCAGCACCAAGACCAACGATGGCGGGGACATTCTCTGTGCCTGAGCGTAGTCCATTCTCCTGCCCACCCCCAAAGATGAGTGGCTTAAGTAATAACCGTTTATCTATAATCAGCGCAGCAGACCCCTTAGGTCCGTAAATCTTATGGCCTGACAGTGTCATGGCATGTACTCTGAGCGCCTCAAAATTTATCGGAATCTTTCCAAAGGCCTGCACCGCATCGGTGTGCATCCATGCGCCATTCTCCCGAGCTTTTTCTGCAATCGCTGGTACATCCTGAATTACGCCGGTCTCATTATTCGCTAACATCACTGATACCAGTCCGGGTCTTTGTTCGGTCATGGCATCAGTTGCGTCATCTAGGGCCACTTGCCCAAGATGGTCTACCGCCAACCGTCGCAGATCCCATTTCTCATACCCCCTCCGTGCTAACTCCTGGGCGGGTCGTAATATGCAAGGATGTTCAATCGCACTGACGATGATTCGGGCGGGCTTTAGGTAGCCTGCCGCTCCTAGGATGAAGAGATTGTTGGCCTCTGAGCCGCCACTGCAGAAGATCACCTGCTCTGGCTGTACGCCAACAGAATCAGCCACCTGCTCACGTGCTTGGTCTATTGCCCGACGTGCGGCCATTCCACCGCGATGGCGACTGGAGGGGTTACTGAAGTCACCTTGGAAATAGGGCATCATTACATCAAGCACCGCATCGTCCACTGCAGTGCTGGCATTATGATCAAAATAGACTTGTAACTTCCTATTCATCTTTAAATTTCTCTGGCTATTTGTGCACCCGAAGATCTTGCAATACAGCGACATTTTTTACTTTTGAACTCATCACCAGTTGTTCAAGCGTGACCAGGGTCAAGTAGCCTCGTATCTTGGCATTGAGACTGGTCCAAAGGTCATGGGTCATGCAGCGTTGGTCATTGTGGCAATTCTCCTTGCCCTTGCAATGAGTGGCATCAATGGGCTCATCCACGGCGAGGATGATGTCAGCTACGGAGACTTGATTCATCGGGCGCATCAAACGGTATCCCCCGCCGGGACCGCGAACGCTGCTGACCAGTTTATTGCGCCTTAATTTTCCGAATAACTGCTCCAAATAAGAGAGCGAAATCTTTTGTCGCTCGCTGATACCGGCTAACGTGACCGGTCCATTATCACCATGCAGTGCCAGATCGATCATTGCAGTTACTGCAAACCGTCCCTTGGTCGTCAATCGCATCTTTGCTCCTGATCAGAATCAATACTTCGGTTTAACGATCATCTCTTGGATATTTTCGCCAATACCCGACAATTTTTATCAAGTATATAAAGCCCTACTTTTTCAGTCAACTATCTTGCCCGAACAGTTC
>CAJBQQ010000269.1 GCA_903957805.1 uncultured Pseudomonadota bacterium
GATCACACTGCCACTGATCATGCCAGCAGTGGTTGCAGGTGCTTTGATGTCATTCACCCTCTCGATTGATGACTTTGTCATCACCTTCTTCACAAAAGGAGTGGGTGAACCGGTGCTACCGATTCAGATTTACACCATGATTAAGGTCGCGGTGACGCCCGAGGTAAATGCCGTCTCCACTCTGCTGATGCTTCTCACACTGGCCATGATCATAATTGCCACCAGATTAGATTCAGGCGTTTTGCGGCGGGAAACAAAGTAATGACCCGCTCCCGCGCCTTCACGGCGCTTCTCACCATATTATCAGCAGCGTTTCTAGTCACAGGCTGTAGCAGCCAAGACCAAAACACCGTTGCTAGAGGTGAAAAGGTTCTATATCTTTTTAACTGGAATAATTACATCGCGCCAGAAACGGTCAAGCAATTTGAACAGTCCTGCAACTGCCGGCTCTCTCAAGATTATTATGCCGATAATGAGGAAATGCTGGCGAAATTAGCCGCAGGTGCAAATGGCTACGATCTGATCATCCCCACCGGTAACGCGATGAGCACTTTAATTCACCAGAGTGTAGTGAGGCCCTTAGATAAAACTCTTTTGCCTAACCTCAAGAATATCGACCCATCTCATCTAAATAATACGTTTGACCCAGGTAATAAATATTCCGTTCCTTATGCTTATACCGTTACATTATTAGGCTTTAATCAGCAAAAAATAATAGAACTCGGGCTGCCTACCGATAGCTGGTCTCTCATTTTCGAACCGAAGTATCTGAAAAAAATAAAAGGCCGTGTGACTGTACTCGACAGTCAACGAGAATTGATGTCGGCTGCACTCAAGTATCTTGGCTACTCAGCCAACGATGCCGATGAATTACACTGGCAGGAGGCCCGTAACCTGATTTTACGTGCCAAACCCTATTGGGCAGCTTTCAGTAACACTAGTTATGTCAAGGAACTTGCAGTTGGGAATCTGTGGGTAGCACATGGCTACTCGAATGACATGTTTCAAGCGGCACTTGATGCCAAGAAAACTGGTAGGAAATTTATCATCGACTACTCGATACCAAGAGAAGGTGCAGTACTAGCGCTTGACAGTATGGTCTTACATCAGAGCGGAACTCACCCCGAACTGGCTCATCAATTTATCAACTTCATGCTGGATGGGAGAAACTCTGCAGAACTCACCAACCTGACCGGATCTGGCAATCCGAATATGAGTGCAGTCCAGTTCATTCAGCCAGAAATAAGTGACAACAAGGCAATCTTCCCCGACCAAGAGCTGTTTACTCGATTAGAAATGCTTCAAGATCTCGACCGTACTCAACGACGACGACTGAGCCGATTGTGGACTGAAATAAAATTAAGGAATCTCTAAGAATCTACTAGTTATGTTATTCATGAAGAGCCTTGTCAATTCATGCTAGATACTAACTTATCTTAATCTATCACTTATCCGAAAGCTCATCATTCTGGTCTATAATCTTCACTCTGCTATTTTCCAGAATACCCTCATGAGCCACTATCGTTATCATGTATTTTTCTGCACCAATCAGCGTGAGGCTGGTTCAGCATGCTGCAACAACCATGGAGCCCAATCAGTACGTGATTATGCTAAGCAGCGTATTAAGGCACTGAAGCTCGACAGCAACAGTCAGCGGGTACGGATTAATACGGCAGGGTGTCTAGACCGGTGCGATGAAGGCCCAGTAATCGTGGTCTATCCTGAAGAAGTCTGGTACACCTATGTCGATAAGGAAGACATCGACGAAATCATTGAAGAACATCTGAGAAATGGACGTATAGTCGAGCGACTGAAAATTTGA
>CAJBQQ010000270.1 GCA_903957805.1 uncultured Pseudomonadota bacterium
TTGTGCCCGGGGCGGGGCATTTCAATATGCACTCTTATGCCGGTAGAGAGTATGAGGACCGTGTAAGTGATTTTCTAGACCACTATCTTCGAGGGATAGACTAACTAGAAACCCTCCCCCTAACCGAGCTGGTTCATTTAGGAGAGGAGCTCAAGAGAAAACAGTTATTTACGAATTCCGTGCTATGGTTGCCTTAGGAGAAGGTTACTGCAAAATTTTTGGTTGTAGTGGAACTCTAGTCTTCAGGATGATAAGTGAGTCGAAAATGCCGAAGAAATTCGAAATCAAATGGCTAAATGAACCAGAAAAACATAACTATCCGGCAGCTCTATCCTACTTGTGCCTCCTCTATGATGAGAAAGCAGCCAGCGATTATATAGAGCAGTTACAGTTAGGGCCTATAATTGAATTTAAAGCTAAGGATATTTTCCGGGCGTCCGGTTTATCATTACTTGGGATAAGCAACGTTCATATTGAAAAAAACCGACAAAAAATAGAGTCCGGACACTCGATATCGCCACTACTTTTAATAAGAAGTTCAATTAATGGACGAGTGATTGTTGCGGATGGGTATCATCGATTATGTGCGATCTATTCGTACGACGAGGATGCTGTGATTCCATGCAAGATCGTCTGAGATAATATCTCTTAAAATATTAAAAATAAAATCCAGAGTGACATACGCTTGTGAAGCAAGGCTAATTGTAATAAGGGTTGGATATCTTAGAGAAGAGAGTGCCACTGTCATGGAAGTGATCTAATGGATGAGAGGCCCATGAGAACGCCAATCGGCATCGATGCAACGTACGAGTACCTCCTCACCTTATGGACATCTGGAGTACGAGACTACCAGTCAATGCTCTCGGATTACCTCATGGCAAATTCCATAATTATCATGGCGATTGGATTGATCGTATCGCGCGAATTCCATACTCCTCCACTTACGGTATTGATAGTTCTCCTCTGTATCTTTGGGATCCTTTTATGTCTTCAGATGGCAATCGTCCTAGGGCGGCTGTCAGGCCAGAATGCGCTTTGGGAATGGCGATTAAGGGGTGTTGAGCAGAGTCCTGAGTGGCATAAAGAGAAACTTATGATGGGGCTCCACAGCCTCCACGAGTTCCGACATCCAATAGAAGATCAGCGGAATGAACCCACAATTTTTGTGCCGAACTGGGCTTTCCGGCAGCATCGACAATGGTGGGCGCACCGGGCTATAAGTTTTCCCTGGTTTTTCGGAATTGTTTATGCGTTATTACTTGTATATAGCGTAACAAAAATGCTGACTGGCTAAATCACTGTAATAAGTAGGTCTGGTTTCATAACGGCAGCATTTGGCGGAGCGTATTTGCTGAGGAGGGTTGAAGCCGGGTGGTCAACCTCACTACGCTGGTACCGGATATCATTGCTGCGATCCTGGATCACACGCTGCCAGATAACATCACGCTATTGGAGTTGGCGGCAGATCCGCCGGTGTTGTGGGGCGCGTTCATCCTTGATATTCAATGTTCCATTACCTACAATTACCGTGAAGTTAGTCATCGTCTTGCGGCCACCAATGCCTTGAATCCAACGGTTTAGGGCCGGCTACTGAACAAGAAGGAAAATCGTACAAATATGTTCTTTGGTATCTGAGTCCATTGATATGGATGACATCTGGATGCGCATCGTCGAGGACATGAGTGATCGAGTCAGCGGGCCGATGAAGTTCAGATTTGTTCTGCAGCCGATCATGGCTTCGGTCTTAGCAATTCTCTCGGGATTGAAAGATGCCAGGACTGGCAAGCCGCCCTATTTCTGGGCCCTAGTTACCGACCCAACCCACCGTGCCGACATGATCAAGGACGGATGGAAAA
>CAJBQQ010000271.1 GCA_903957805.1 uncultured Pseudomonadota bacterium
ATTCGAATCGATCACCCCGCGTACAAAACGTAGGTAGTTAGGAAGCAACTGTTCCGCATCATCCATGATGAATACCCGTCTCACATAGAGCTTGATGCCGTGTCTGTGCTCACGATCGAATAGGTCGAATGGCGCTTTTGAAGGGATATAGAGTAGCTGGGTATATTCCTGCTTACCCTCTACCTTGGCATGAACATAGGCCAGCGGCGGCTCGAAATCATGTGCTACATGCTTATAAAATTCATGGTATTGATCCTGGGTGATATCGCTCTTAGGCCTAGCCCATAATGCGCTCGCCTGGTTGACGGTCTCATCCTCATCTGTGATCTCATTTGCACTCTTCTCCTTGGACCATTCCTCCTTCTTCATCAGAATCGGCAGTGTGATATGGTCTGAATACTTACGTATGATGGTACGTATCTGCCATCCACTCAGGAGACTGTCCTCATCTTCTCTTAAGTGGAGGATGACTTCTGTTCCACGGCCTGTCTTCTCTACCGTCTCCAGCGTATAATCACCCTCACCCGCGGACTCCCAGCGAACACCATGCTCAGCAGTTAATCCGGCTCGACGTGTTATCAGGGTCACCTTATCGGCAACGATGAATGCGGAATAGAAGCCGACTCCAAACTGGCCGATCAGGTTTGCATCCTTAGCCTGATCGCCGGTCAGAGCGCTGAAGAATTCACGTGTACCTGACTTGGCAATGGTACCAATATGGTCAATCACCTCCTGCCGTGACATACCAATTCCATTGTCTGCGATGGTCAGGGTACGATCTGAAGGGTTGTAGCTCACGCGGATTTTTAGGTCTGGATCGGTCTCGAACAAGGAGCCATCAGCCAGACCCTCGAATCGCAGCTTATCGGCAGCATCAGATGCATTTGAGATCAATTCGCGTAGAAATATCTCCTTGTTACTGTACAAGGAATGAATCATCAGCTTGAGTAGTTGCTTGACCTCGGTCTGGAAGCTTAGGTGTTCTTTGGGGGCAGTGCTTTGCATGGTCCTCTCCTTGAAATTATGCATTAGGATTATGAGGGCAAATTGAAGATTTTCAAGCTGCCTATAGATCAAATTTACATTTAAATTCTGCTAACCATGACAATCTTTACCCGTCTTGCAATTATTCTTCTGTTCTATTGTGCACTCCCCGCCTCTGCCCAGGACCGTGTCTTACCGCTAGAGAAAATAAAATTACCACCTGGTTTCTCAATCAGTCTATGGGCGGAAGCACCTAATGCACGCGGCCTTGCACTGGGCAAGAATGGCACGGTATTCGTAGGTTCCATGGCAGCAGGTAAGGTTTATGCCATTACCGAGAGTGCTGGATCACGTCAAGTCAAAGTCATTGCCAATGGTCTCAACCTCCCTATGGGTGTCGCCTTCCGTGATGGGGCTCTGTATATCTCATCGGTGGACCGTATCCTGCGGCTTGATAATATTGAGCAGTCTATCGCTCAGCCTCCAAAGCCGGTGGTTGTGATCGACACCCTTCCCAATGAGAAGCACCATGCAGGAAGATTCATTTCCTTCGGACCCGATGGCCTTCTTTATATATCGGTAGGAGCTCCGTGCAATAGCTGCGAACCTGACCCAGCAAACTACGCACTGATCTCTAGGGTTAAGGCTGATGGCACGGGTTACGAAGTCTATTCACAAGGCGTCAGAAATTCGCTTGGCTTTGACTGGCACCCGGAAACAAAGGAGCTATGGTTTACCGATACCGGGCACGATTGGTTGGGTGACAATATCCCTCCCGATGAACTTAACTATGCACCTAGAAAGGGTATGCACTTTGGCTTCCCCTATTGCCATTCCGGCGATATCCATGACATCAAGTATGGAGCCAAGCGCTCCTGCAGCAAGCTCACCGCGCCCGTGGCTAAACTTGACGCTCATTCCGTCCCGATGGGGATGCGCTTCTACACCGGGAAGATGTTTCCTGCCGAGTATCATAACCAGATTATCGTTGCCGAGAATGGATCGTGGAACCGTCGCGAAAAGATCGGCTACCGACTCAAGCTAATACAGATAAAGAATAACAAGGTGATGAAGCAAGAGGTATTTGCTGAGGGCTGGTTACAAGAGGAAAAATCATGGGGAAAGCCGGCCGATATTTTAGTGATGCCGGACGGAGCAATACTGGTCTCGGATGATCATTCCGGTGCAATCTACCGGATCAGTTACCAGAAGCCATGAAGTAATTACATCGATTGCTGGATCGCGTAAGCGCACATCGCCATCAGAGACTGAGGAAAGAGTCCAAACGCAAGAACCGCCAGTCCATTTGCGCTTATCAGAAGCTTAATATCACCCGGTGGCATAATGGGGGCGTCGGTCTCAGGTTCATCAAAGTACATCAACTTGATGATCCGCAGGTAGTAGAAGGCTCCGATCAAGGAGAACAGGACCGCCACCACAGCAAGCCACACATAACCCGCATTCAATACTGCCTGCAGTACCGATAATTTCGCGTAAAAACCTACCAATGGCGGGACCCCTGCCAGTGAGAACATCAGTAGCAGTGTGATGAATGCATACCATGGGTTACGCCGGTTCAGTCCCTTGAAATCATCAATCCTTTCAGCCTCGAATCCTTCCCGTGAGAGCATCATGATCATCCCGAAGATGCCCAGGGTCATCAATACATAGATCACGATATAGAACATTGATGAGCTGTATCCATTGCCATCAGCACTTACAATCCCAAGCAGCATGAATCCCATATGTGAGATAGTGGAATAAGCCAGCATCCTCTTGATATTGGTCTGCGCAATAGCCGCGAGATTGCCAATCATCATCGACATCACTGCCAGGATCATGATCATCCCCTGCCAGTCGGCCACCATCGCCCCCATACCTTCAACCAGCAATCTCATAACAAAACCAAATGCTGCTATCTTTGGAGCTGATCCGATAAATAGTACCACCGCCGTGGGAGCACCCTGATAAACGTCTGGCGCCCACATATGGAATGGTGCAGCACTTAACTTAAAGCTGATACCTGCCACAATAAAGACCAGACCGATCACCAGCACTGCGTAATCATCAATATCTCCACCCTGGATTACGTTCTTTATGACTTCTGTGACTTTCCCAATATTGAGCTCACCGGTTGCGCCATAAACCATAGACATACCGTACAGCAAGAATCCAGAGGCCAACGCTCCCAGTACGAAGTATTTCATTGCAGCCTCGGTGGCCTCTACTGAATCGCGACGTAACGCGACCATGGCATAGAGTGACAGAGACAGGAGTTCAAGACCTAAGTAGAGGGTTAGGAAGTGGCTGGCAGAAATCATGACCATCATTCCCAAGGTGGCAAACAAGGTCAGACTGAAGAACTCTCCGTTAAACATCCCCCTCACTGCGATGTAACTTCTTGAGTACACCAACACCATCGCGACCGTGACATAGGTTAATAACTTCAAGGTATCTGCCATGGCATCGTCGACAAACATACCTGAGAAGGTATAACTCACATCGGTCGTAGAGGTGCCAAGGGTAATCAACGCGCAACCGAATAGCGCACCCAGGGCCAGCATATACGCCAGGTAGGGTCTCTTCACACCCGCCACAAGATCAGCCAGCAATACCACGCACACCATCACCAGAAGAAATATCTCCGGGTAGGCGGGGGCAAGGTCAGGTGGCAGAAAATTCATTTAGCATCCTTGAATAGAGCAACTCGTATTTCATTCCAACGGCAACTTGCCTCGGGCCACATGTGCGAGGAGATCATCGACTGTGGCATGCATCACCTCGGTGAATGGCATCGGGTAAAGACCCATCCACAGAACTGCCGCAGCCAGTATCGTTAAGATCAAAATCTCACGATGGTTAATATCCTTAAGGGCTTCTACAGCAGGGTTCGCAACCGCCCCGAATACCACTCTCTTGTACATCCAGAGTGTATATGCCGCACCAAAAATAAGTGTCGTGGCAGCGAGAAATGCATACCAGAAATTCACCTTTATAGCGGCCATGATGACCATGAACTCTCCGACAAAGCCACTGGTTCCCGGCAATCCGGAATTGGCCATTGCAAAGAGCATGAAGAATGCAGCGAATACCGGCATCTTATTAGCCACTCCGCCGTAGTCGGCGATCTGACGTGAGTGAAGACGGTCATACATCACCCCCACGCACAGGAACATTGCAGCGGATATAAAGCCGTGTGAGATCATCTGCACCATCGCCCCTTCAATCCCGTAGGCATTGAACAGGAAGAATCCGAGTGTGACAAAACCCATATGAGATACCGATGAGTATGCGATGAGCTTCTTCATGTCAGCCTGCACCAGTGCCACCAGTCCGATATACACCACCCCGATCAACGATAATGTAATCATCATTCCGGAGAGATACTGACTCGCATCTGGGACGATCGGCAGTGAGAACCTCAGAAAACCGTATCCACCCAACTTCAATAGAATTGCAGCCAGAACCACCGATCCGCCGGTCGGGGCCTCAACGTGTGCATCAGGTAACCAGGTATGGACCGGCCACATCGGCACCTTCACAGCAAATGCCAATAGGAATGCAATAAATATCAGAATCTGTGGTGCCAGTGGTAGCGGTAACTTGTGATAATCCTGAATTGAAAAACTGCCGCCGGAAGCTCTGTACAGGTAGATGAATGCCACCAGCATGAGTAAGGATCCGAGCAGTGTGTAGAGAAAGAATTTAATCGCGGCATAGACCCGGTTTGGGCCTCCCCAGATACCGATGATGAGGAACATCGGTATCAGTGAAGCCTCCCAGAATGCATAAAACAGAATTGCATCCAGAGAGGAGAAGACCCCATTAACGATACCGGACATGATCAGAAGTGCGCCCATATACTGAGACACTCGGTTACTGATGACTTGCCACCCAGCGATCACCACCAGTGGAGTAGTAAAGCAGTTGAGCAAGATCAGTGGCATTGCGATTCCATCCACCCCTAAGTGGTAGTGGATATTAAAACGCTCAATCCATGGGTGATACTCGACAAACTGCATACCCCCCATCAGAACATCAAAACCGCTATAAAGTGGAAACGCCACCAACAGGCCCGCTATTGAACCTGCCAGTGCCAACCATCTTGCCATTGAAGCATTACGGTCACCACCCGTGGCGAGTACCGCTATACCCGCAATGATGGGTAGCCAGATGATCAGACTTAACAATGGAAAACCAGACGACATGTTTATTCCGTTATTTTTATTTGGTAACGCACAACCTGCCGATCAAATGAGGAGAATTCGCACCTCTGACCGAACATTGGCTTGATCATGACTAGGACCATAAGCTGATTAATACGAATACCCCAACGATCATGGTGAATGCGTAGTGATAGATATAACCAGACTGGAACCGACGTACCAATACGGCGGTCAATCCAACCACTCGAGCAGCGCCATTGACAACGAATCCATCGATCACCTTCACATCCCCGATCTTCCACAGACCTGCACCCAGTGCACGAGCACCGCCCGCAAATAGCCACGAGTAGAATTCATCAATAAAATATTTTCGATCGAGCAAAGTGAAGAGTGGGCCGGCAGCTTGTTTTATCTTCGCGGGCAAATCAGTTCTGACCATATACAAATACCATGCGGTAAAGATTCCCCCGATCGAGAGCCAGAATGGTGCTGTACTGAGTGAGTGGGTCATCATTCCCACCACCCCATGGAATTGTGCTGCCATTTGTGCAACGGCTCCATGTTGCGGGGAAAAATGTATCGCCTCTCCGAAATAGCCTCCAAACAACATCGGCCCGATCAACCACCCTGCACAGACGGTGGGGATTGCGAGAATGATCAATGGCAATGTCACTACCCAGGGAGATTCATGCAGATGCTCCTCGGTATGATGATCCATCCGAGGCTTTCCGTGGAAGGTCATGAATACCAGTCGGAAGGTATAAAGGGCAGTGATGAATACGGTCGTCAGAACGCAGAAATACGCAAAACCAGAACCCGGAATATCAGCAAAATGGACCGCCTCTATGATCGCATCCTTGGAGAAGAATCCAGAAAATCCGGGAACCCCTGAACTGGCCAGTGCAGCCATGAACATGGTCCAGTATGTTATCGGCATGTACTTCTTGAGGCCACCCATCTTCCGCATATCCTGCTCATGATGCATTGCGATGATGACCGATCCCGCTCCCAAGAATAGAACCGCCTTGAAAAATGCGTGGGTCATCAGGTGGAATACCGCAACCGAGTAGGCTGAAGCACCAAGCGCTACCGTCATATAGCCTAACTGGGACAGAGTCGAATACGCGACCACACGCTTAATATCATTCTGCACAATTGCAACCAATGCCATGGACAGGGTTGTAATGCCACCGATCACTAGTATCACCGATAGAGCAGTATCAGATAACTCAAACAAGGGAGACATCCGTGCCACCATGAAGATACCTGCCGTCACCATGGTCGCTGCATGTATCAGTGCGGATATCGGCGTCGGGCCCTCCATCGAATCGGGTAACCACACATGCAGCGGGAACTGTGCAGACTTGCCCATTGCACCCACGAATAGCAGGATGCAAGTCACAGATAGCAGCATCCAAGGTGACCCCGGGATGATTTCGATTGTTTGATTTGCGAGTTGAGGTGCCTGGGCGAATACTGTCGCATAATCAAGCGTGCCAAAATACACGAGCACCAATCCAATCCCGAGAAGGAATCCGAAGTCACCAACACGGTTAACCAGGAATGCCTTCATATTGGCGTAGACCGCTGTCGGACGAGTAAACCAAAATCCGATCAATAGATACGAGACCAGACCCACTGCCTCCCATCCAAAGAAGAGTTGAAGGAAGTTATTGGCCATCACCAGCATCAGCATTGAAAAGGTAAATAACGAGATATAGCTGAAGAAGCGCTGGTATCCAGGGTCGTTATGCATATATCCGATGGTATAGATATGCACCATCAGAG
>CAJBQQ010000272.1 GCA_903957805.1 uncultured Pseudomonadota bacterium
ACTAGATTACGTACCGGTGACTTTGCCTGGCACTCAGATGCACGGAATGCGCTGAAGTCATGTTCACCCAGCAGCATCTGTGCTGCTGATTGCATCCTCTCCAGATCAAGAGGCTGATGAAACCAACCGACCTTGCCATGGTGAAGACCCGGTCGAACCGGATGATTCATCAGCAGATAGAGATAACAACGCTCGCTCGCACTATACCGAGCATGGAACTCATCCGGCACCTCGGACGCCGATAGCACCGAGATAGTATCAGGGAGCAGTGCATTGACTCCTCGGACCCAGGCAGTTTTAGGACGGTCTACCGGCGAATCGAAGTGCACCACTTGGTACAGTGCATGAACACCGGTATCGGTCCGTCCTGCTGTGACAACCCGAATATCACTACCCGCGATTTTTGATAATGCCCCCTCGAGTGCATCCTGAACTGACCTGCCTGAGGGCTGGCTCTGCCAGCCACAAAAACCACTTCCATCGTACTCCAGAACCAATGCAATTCTCACGGGATCTGTTCTGTCAGTGTCAATGTGGACCGAAATTGATTTGGGGGAGCCTGATGCATGGATGGGATTGCTACAGGGAATTTAGAATTAGTGAGTATATGGAGCCAGGCAGGGTAGAGGAGCAGATGCTCTCATGCGTCTTCGACTCAGACCCAGTCTCGAAGCTGATTGAGATATCGATCCTACAGATTCGATATCATCGCCCTTGCACTCTCCTGCTGTTTGGCATCCCCTTCGCGCAGGACCTCCTCAAGAATCTCTCTGGCCCCACCATTGTCACCCATCTCTTGATAGGCCCTCGCCAAATCAATCTTGGTCTCAATATCATGCCAGTGAGCACTCTCTGTAGATGCCGGATCGGTTCCCGTTGGAACCGCCCACTCACCCATATTTAAATTAATATCTGCCAGACCGGGGTCGTTTTTGGGATCAATATCCAGCGCAGGTTCAGAGGCGGTATCACTCTTCAATTCTGGTTCAGATGCTGGTTCAGGTTCGGGTGTAACCGGAAAATCGATACTGAAGCTTGGTGGTGGTTCCTCGGTTGGCCCTGTTTCTAAAGCAGCCGTCGCTAGGGGAGCATTAAGATCGAAGACCATTGCCTTATCCAAACCTTCTTCAGGAATGGTTAATACATCACCCTCTGTCGAGGGGCTCGTTAAGACAGCGATATCATCGTCTATCTTAAGGTCCGTACTCGGTTTCTTTTTTGATTTAGTTGAGACCCGGGGAGAATCGGGGATAGGCTTATCGGATACCACCACGAGAGGGGCTGGTTCGATCTCCTGAGAAGCCACTTCTACGGGGGAAGATTCTGCCGCTTGAGCATCCTCAATCACATCAGAAATACTTGTATCCTCTTTCTTCTTGCGTCCCGTCATCGATCCAATAATGATCAGTGCCAGGAGAAGTGCAATCGCACCTCCTACATACTCGATATTCTGTAATAGATCGTCCACCAGTGAGGATGATGCTGCAGCCGGTAGAGCAGTCGGCTCAGACGCACTCTTGATCTCCTCGCGAGGCTTACTAGCACCTTCTGCAGACGCATCCGCTGCTGGTGTCACCGAACCACCCCCTTCCGTCTCTGATGGAGTGATGGCTGCATCGGCGGCCTGAGATACTACAACCGGGGCTGAATTAGAGGTATCAGTAGGCTTAAGGTTTTCAGCTCGCTTTTGAGCATCACTCATGGTGCTAGATTTTAATTCCAGCAGCTTTTGCATCTCACCGACATTCTTCTCCAGCAGTCCAATACGCTGACCGGCTTCATTTAATGCTTTATTCTTGGCAGTGACTTCTTCCTCCATCGCGTGGATACGTTCCTGCGATGAGTCCTTACCCCCTGCACCGATCTGCTCACCCTTAGAGAGCCTCAGTACTTCTTTAGAGGGCGATTTAAGCTTGGTCGAATTATCCTCAACCGTGGTCGTAATCTTGCCACTCACCGATCTCTTGAGCCCACCAGCTGCAGAC
>CAJBQQ010000273.1 GCA_903957805.1 uncultured Pseudomonadota bacterium
CTTAATCTATTCAAGATATCAGACTCTGATGAAGGGGGCCTCGAGGGGGAACGTGATCGGATGATGTCACGATACCGAGTCAATATGGTAGTGGACAACTCAGGTCTGACTGGTGCGCCGGTAATCATCGATGATAACCCCCTATTCAGATCACTCTTTGGCAGTATCGAGTACCGTTCTGAGAACGATATGCTGGTGACTGACTTTACCCGCATCCGTGCCGGCAGTCTGCTCAAGGCTCATGGTGGTTTTCTCATGCTACAGCTTAGAGACCTGCTAGCCGATCCTCTGGTCTGGGAGAAGCTTCGTCGTTTGCTGAGGAGTGGCAGACTTCAGATCGAGGAACCGAGTACGACTTTCAGTTCGGTTGCGGCAGTCTCTCTCGTGCCCGAGTCGGTCGGTATCGAGGTCAAGATTATTCTGATCGGATCACGTCAACAGTACTACGATCTACAGGAATCAGACCCAGAGTTTGGTCGTCGGTTCAGGGTTAAGGTGGACTTTGCAGAGAGCTTCACCGCCACTGACGAGACCCGCCACGACTCATCCATCTTTGTTGCCCATATCTGTCGAGATCGTGGCCTGCCACACTTTTCTGCCGGTGCGGTTGCGCGCCTATTGGAGGACTCTCACCGACAGGTGGATGATCAGTCTCGACAGAGTGCGATCTTCGCACGGGCCGAGGCATTGGTGATGGAGAGTGCTGCACTATGCCAAGCACGCGCTGGCAGTCGGGTCGAGTTGATCGATGTCGAGTCGGCATTGAGTGCCCATACCCTTCGTCATGACTACCCGGAACAACGTCTGCAGGAGTCCATTGCTGAGGGTGAGGTACTGATCAGCCTGGGGGGTGAGAGGGTCGGTCAGTTGAATAGCTTGACCCAGGTGGATCTGGGGGATTACCGTTTTGGAGTGCCGGTACGGGTGACAGCCCGCACCTTTGCAGGTGAGGATGGGCTGGTCAATATCGCTCGAGAGGTGGAGATGTCTGGCCCGATACATGATAAGGGGGTCTTCATTCTTCAGAACTACCTGTCCGCACTATTTGCTCATGTGGCACCGCTCGCGTTCAATGCTTCAATCGTGTTTGAGCAGGAGTATCACGGTATGGAGGGAGACTCTGCATCCTGTTCTGAGCTTTATGTTCTGCTCTCATCCCTGTCAGAACTATCACTTAGGCAGGGTATCGCTGTCACAGGTGCAGTCAATCAACACGGAGAAGTGCTGCCGGTGGGTGGGGTTAACGAGAAGATAGAGGGATACTTCCGGATCTGCGAGACTGCCGGATTGGATGGGAGTCAGGGTGTGTTAATCCCGAAACGCAACCGTCGGCACCTGATGCTGGACCGTAGCGTGATCGATGCCGTGGAGAGGGGGCTATTCCATATCTATGCTGCCGATCATGTGAGCGAGGGGATGCAACTACTCACCGGATTTCCGGCTGGGGTTATAGATGAGTCGGGTAACTTTCCACAGGACAGTGTTCTGGGGCGGGCTCAGCAGACACTACAGAATTACCGGCATGCCTGTCAGGAGTCACAACACCCCAAGACATGATCTAACTCGATA
>CAJBQQ010000274.1 GCA_903957805.1 uncultured Pseudomonadota bacterium
CTGCGCCGCACCGGTAATCATATTCTTAACGTAATCCGCGTGTCCTGGGCAGTCCACGTGCGCGTAGTGACGCTTCTGCGTCTCGTACTCAACGTGGGCAGTATTAATAGTGATACCGCGGGCCTTTTCTTCTGGTGCCGAATCAATCTGGGCGTAGCTCTTCGCTTCACCGCCAAACTTCTTCGACAACACCATCGTAATCGCCGCTGTCAGCGTGGTCTTGCCATGATCCACGTGTCCAATCGTGCCTACATTCACGTGTGTCTTCGTCCGCTCAAATTTGCTCTTTGCCATGATGAGTTCCTTTTTAATGCGCTTTTAGCATTTTACTATTTAAATATCTATGGAGCCCATGGCCAGGATTGAACTGGCGACCTCTCCCTTACCAAGGGAGTGCTCTGCCACTGAGCTACATGGGCAAGCACTGTTACTGCTTGAAAACGCCTTACATTATATTCTTTTTCAATCTTGTTCTGGAGCGGGTGAAGGGAATCGAACCCTCGTCGTAAGCTTGGAAGGCTTCTGCTCTACCATTGAGCTACACCCGCGACTAGCAGTCATTCGGATAGAAGCAACAAAACCAACTCATACAGAACCAGTTATCTTGCCCCAGTTCCTTCACAAGCCATTCAACGGCTCTGTATACAACATCCATTCCCTATTTGGTGGAGGGGGAAGGATTCGAACCTTCGAAGGCAGAGCCGTCAGATTTACAGTCTGATCCCTTTAACCGCTCGGGAACCCCTCCAAACGAAACCAGCAATTGTGAAGGCATTGCACTGATAAGTCAATGTGCATTTTTAGCCTCTTGATGAGGCCAAGTTATGCGAAAGGCATTGATGAGATGGTGGTGGGTCTGGCTGGACTCGAACCAGCGACCAAGGGATTATGAGTCCCCTGCTCTAACCAACTGAGCTACAGACCCGATTTAGACAAAGATACCAAAAGCTTTTAAAAAATGTTGCTCAGCCTTCTGTATCCAGAAAACTACGCAAGCGTTCAGAGCGTGAGGGATGACGTAACTTACGTAGCGCCTTGGCCTCAATCTGACGAATGCGTTCACGCGTCACATCAAACTGTTTACCTACTTCTTCTAAAGTATGGTCGGTATTCATCTCTATGCCGAATCGCATGCGGAGCACCTTTGCTTCGCGTGGCGTCAATGAATCTAGAATGTCTTTAGTTACCCCACGCAAACTGGCATAAACTGCGGCATCTGCAGGTGCCATCGTGGCCGAATCCTCTATAAAATCACTTAGATGAGAATCCTCATCATCGCCGATAGGCGTTTCCATAGAATTGGGTTCTTAGGAAATCTTGAGGATTTTTCGAATCTTTTCCTCAGGCATTTCCATCTTCTGCGCCAGCAACGCGGGTTCCGGCTCTTGCCCTGTTTCCTGCAAGATTTGCCGTGAAATACGGTTCATCTTGTTGATGGTTTCAATCATATGGACCGGGATACGGATGGTGCGCGCTTGGTCGGCGATCGATCGAGTGATGGCCTGTCGGATCCACCAAGTGGCA